>CBAAAD010000448.1:1692-2907 GCA_964658785.1 uncultured Methylobacterium sp. | reverse complement strand
TGGTGAGTTCTTTTCGATGACAGACATCCGCGGCACGCGTTGGATCGTGCCGCGGGCTTAGACATCAGTCGCGTGCATCGCGCATGGAGGCGCGCGCGGCGTCCAGCGTATCGGCAATATCCTGTTCGCTGTGCGCGCTTGAGATGAATCCCGCTTCAAACGCTGACGGTGCCAGGTACACGCCGCGTTTCAGCATGCCGTGGAAGAAGCGGTTGAACATGGCGCTGTCGGCAGATGTGGCCTGCGCGTAACTGGTCACTTTCTCCGCGGTGAAGAACAGGCCGAACATGCCGCCCACGGCATTGGTGCTGAAGGGAATGCCCTCCTCATCCGCGACACGCTGCAGTCCATCGGTGAGCAGCTTCGTCTTTGCCGAGAGCGTGTCATGAAAGCCGGGCGTCTGGACCTGTTCGAGCACCGCGAGCCCCGCGGCCATCGCGACTGGGTTTCCGCTCAGTGTGCCGGCCTGGTAGATCGGGCCGGAAGGAGCGATCTGCTCCATCAGGTCGCGCCGACCACCGTAGGCGCCGACCGGCATGCCGCCGCCGATGATCTTGCCGAAGCAGGTGAGGTCGGGCGTTACGCCGTAATGCGCCTGCGCGCCACCGAGCGCCACGCGAAAGCCGGTCATCACTTCATCGAAGATCAGCAGCACGCCGTGCTGGGTACACAGCTCGCGCAGCGCCGGCAAATAGCCGTCCAAAGGCAGAATGCAGTTCATGTTGCCCGCGACAGGCTCGATGATCAGCCCGGCGATGTCGTCGCCGCATTCGGCAAAAAGTGTCTTGGCCGCTTCGATATCGTTGTACGGCAAGGTCAAGGTGAGATCGGCATTGGCTTTTGGTACGCCGGGGGAGGTCGGTACGCCAAAGGTGAGCGCGCCCGAACCCGCCTTCACCAGAAAGCTGTCGCCGTGGCCGTGATAGCAGCCCTCGAACTTCACGATCTTGCTGCGACCGGTGGCGCCGCGCGCCAACCGGATCGCCGACATTGTCGCCTCGGTGCCGGAGTTGACCATGCGCACCATCTCGATCGACGGAACAATCCGCGTGATCGTCTCGGCCATGGTCACTTCGGCCGGACACGGCGTACCGAAGGACAGGCCGTTTTTCACCGCGCGCTCCACCGCGTCGCGCACGGCGGGATGGTTGTGGCCGAGGATCATCGGGCCCCACGAACCGATGTAGTCGATATAGCGCTTGCCCTCGACGTCCC
>CBAAAD010000448.1:0-1682 GCA_964658785.1 uncultured Methylobacterium sp. | reverse complement strand
AAGCGCCCTCGGCGCGCGCCGTGAAAAACGGCTCGCCGCCGACCGACTTGAAGGCGCGCACCGGCGAATTGACGCCGCCGGGCATCAGGCCCTGTGCGCGCTGAAAGAGTTCGTTGTTGGTTGTCATGCAGGCGTTCCGTGATCGCGATCGATGGAGTACAGGTTGGTAAAGCGTTGCGCGGCAGCGCGAACGTCGGCGGCACCGAAGATGGCCGACACCGCGGCAATGAAATCCGCGCCGGCATCGACAAGCAACCTGCCATTGTCCGGCGTGATGCCGCCAATCGCCACCCGCGGTATGCCTAACGCGGCCGTTTGTCTCAGCAGTTCAATAGGTGCGTGCCCTGCCAGTGGCTTGGTCGGCGATTTGAAAAACGCGCCGAACGATACATAGCTGGCTCCTGCTTTCGCTGCCGTGGTGGCGCGCTCCTTCGAGGCCAGGCAGGAGACGCCGATGATCGTGTCAGCGCCCAGTTCATGCCGCGCGGCGCCTGGGTCAGCATTCTCGGGCCCCAGATGTACGCCATCGGCAGCAACCTCTTTGGCCAGCGTGACGTCGGCATCGATGATCAGCAGTGCGTCGTGGCGATGGCACAGCTGCCTCAAGGCGGCGGCTTCGGCGCGGCGGCGAAGGTCATCGTCGGTATCGTCGCGGTATTGCACGACGCGCGCGCCTCCTGCCAACGCCTGCGTGACGACGTCAAGTAAATCAGGCCGCGGCCCGTCAGTAACGGCGTACAGGCCGCGACCGCGCAACAGTGCTATCGGTTTCAAATCCGCTCCTTCAGTGTCGGCATGCTCGTTTTCACTTATCCGGCGATACATTGTCACGCACGCTTTCGTAATGTCGGACGAGTTGCGAGAATGCACCATTCCCCTGTGAACAAAGAAGCCAGACCCATGAGCCAGAGTTCTTCCGAAGCAGCAACCCGCAAATGGATGTGCGTTGTATGTGGCTACATATACGACGAAAGCATCGGTGTGCCTGACGAAGGCATTCCGGCCGGCACGCGGTGGGAAGACGTGCCCGACACCTGGACTTGCCCGGATTGCGGCACGACCAAAGATGATTTCGAGATGATCGAAATCGACTGAAGGCCTTCGCGCCCGAGAATCGCCCGAATTAGCCACGCTGGCGGCACGATGGTCTGCTGTGATGTCTCTCGCGCACTGCCGCGCGAGACATTCCCGAGGTGGCGAACCATGCAGCAATTCATTCCCTTCGAAGATGACTGGGACGCGCTGACGAATCTGCGCCCTGAAGATCTGGTGCCTTATCGCGTGGGTATGCTCAAAGATGTTCGGGTCGAGGCAGCTATGGCTTTTCCGGCGATTCACCAAAAACCCGCCTGCGAGCGCGTGGTTGCGGCAACGTCGTCTGCTAGCACTGGTTGAAACCTGAGCTGTGCTCACATCGATCGGCAGTTGGTAAAGAGCCAAGCTGGTTGCCGCTTAAGCGCTACTGGACAAGGCATTGCAGCCGTGGACCGACTTCTTTCTGTAAAAATATGCGCACGCCCTCTTCACAGATTCGTCTAGCGGCGCTATAGTTCGTCCCCCTTCGACGAAACGCCTTCGTCAAAGGGTTTGCGGCTCCAGCGACGATGAAAAATTTTTTCAACGCCACTGTTGACGGCCACAAAAAACGATATAGAATGGGCGGCTCACCTAGGACGAAACGT
>CBAAAD010000447.1:0-2911 GCA_964658785.1 uncultured Methylobacterium sp. | reverse complement strand
CTTCCTGCGCACCGAGACCGGCGTGCACCGCCTGGTGCGCAAGTCGCCGTTCGATTCGGACAACCGCCGCCATACCAGTTTCACCTCGGTCTTCGTTTCGCCGGAAGTCGATGACGACATCGATATCGACATCAACCCGGCCGACCTGAAGACCGACGTCTACCGCTCCTCCGGCGCCGGCGGTCAGCACGTCAACAAAACCGAATCCGCCGTGCGCATCACGCATATCCCGACCAATACGGTCGTGGCCTGCCAGACCGGCCGCAGCCAGCACGCCAACCGCGCCACCGCGATGAAGATGCTCGCCGCCAAGCTGTACGAGCTGGAAGTGCAAAAGCGCAATGTCGAGCGTGATGCCTTGGAAGCGACCAAGTCCGACATCGGCTGGGGCAGCCAGATCCGCAACTACGTGCTCGACCAGAGCCGCATCAAGGATCTGCGCACCGGCATCGAGCGGACGGATACGCAGAAGGTGCTGGACGGTGACCTGGATGATTTCATCGAGGCGAGTTTGAAGTCGGGCCTGGAGGCTGGCTCCAAGCGAAGCGACGCGTAATTTTGTCGAAAAAGGTAAGTCACGACTGACTTACTTGCGAACATTTATTTCAGCCAACCAGTTTTATCGGAATCCGCATGACCAGCGATCAGCCCCAAGCTTCTGCCGACGCAAACGAACCTACCGTGCAGGACGAAAACAAACTGATCGCCGAGCGTCGCGAGAAACTGACCGCTTTGCGCGGGCAGGGCATCGCGTTTCCGAACGACTTCAAGATCGACAGCTTTACCGGCGATCTGCAAGCCGAGTTCGCCGATAAGGACGTCCAGACGGCTGAAGTGATCGAGGCGGCAGCGCGGCGGGTGAAGGTCGCCGGTCGCATCGTGCTCAAGCGCGTGCAGGGCAAGGTCAGCTTCGTGCAGCTGCAGGATTACACCGGGCGCATCCAGCTGTTCATCCATCAGGGCACGGTGGGCGAGGCGTACGAGGCCTTCAAGGGCTGGGACGTCGGCGACATCATCGGCGCCGAAGGCGTGCTCATGCGCACCAAGACCGGCGAGCTCTCCGTGCGTGCCGACAGCCTGCGCCTGCTGACCAAGAGCCTGCGTCCGCTGCCAGATAAATTTCATGGCCTGGCCGACGTGGAGCAGCGTTACCGTCAGCGCTATGTCGACCTGATCGTGACCGAAGAGGCGCGCCGCACCTTTGTGACGCGCTCAAAGATCATCGGCTTCATGCGCCAGTGGCTGGAAGCGCCGCCGCGTCGCTTCATGGAAGTCGAGACGCCGATGATGCACGTGATTCCCGGCGGTGCGACAGCCAAGCCGTTCATCACGCACCACAACGCGCTGGACATGGACCTTTATCTGCGCGTGGCGCCAGAGCTTTATCTTAAGCGTCTGGTGGTCGGCGGGTTCGACCGCGTGTACGAGATCAACCGCAACTTTCGCAACGAGGGCGTGTCGACCCGGCACAACCCCGAGTTCACCATGCTGGAGCTGTATCAGGCCTACGCCACCTACCACGAGATCATGGACATCACCGAGTCGGTGATCCGCGATACGGCGCAGAGCGTGCTCGGTACGACGCAGCTGACCTGGGACGGCGCCGACATCGACGTCGGCCCGGCCTTCCGCCGCTGGCGCATGGAAGACGCCGTGCTAGAGCACAACCCCGAGATCAAGCGCGACGAGCTGCGCGATCGCGATGCCATGGCCGCGCACGCCGCGCGCCTGAAAGTGCAGGTCAAGCCCGGCTACGGCTGGGGCAAGCTGCTGCTGGAGATCTTCGAGAAGACGGTCGAGCATACCCTGATCCAGCCGACCTTCATCACCGATCACCCGGTCGAGGTGTCGCCGCTGGCGCGCGAGAGCGATGCCGACAAGGGCATTACCGACCGCTTCGAGCTGTTCGTCAACGGCAAGGAGCTGGCGAACGGATTTTCCGAGTTGAACGATCCGGAAGATCAGGCCGCGCGCTTCCAGGCGCAGGTCAATGCCAAGGATTCGGGCGACGACGAGGCCATGCATTTCGACGCCGACTACATTCGCGCGCTGGAAGTCGGCCTGCCGCCGACCGGTGGCCTTGGCATCGGCATCGACCGGCTGGTGATGCTGCTGACCGGATCGGCCTCGATCCGCGACGTACTTCTTTTCCCCTATATGCGCCCGGAGGCCTGAGCGTTTACCGACGAGCTGTCGCCTTGCTCCGGGTTGACCGAGCAAGGCTATCCTGCTCTGGATTACATGCCTTCCTCACGTATTTTGCCTATAAACAGAAGCCTGCTGTGCTTCAAGCGCATGAAAGGCTTCTCGATCAAGTGATACGTCGTCTTTGAGACCAACAACGTGGCGCCGGCCATATAGACGAAAAGCATCAAGCAGGTCAGGTATTCAGTCAGCCGCGCGTCGGAAGGCTGTATTCCCAGCCGCAGCACCACCAACATGATGAATACGGCATGCCATAAATAAATCGAATACGACCATTGGCCGATTCGATGGACTACCGGGTTGACGACCAACTTGCGGAAAGCCGGCTGCAAGTCGATCACCGCGAGCAGGAATACCGCCCACAGAATCGACAAGTACAGGTAATGCTTGTACCAGTGCACAAATTGCCACATACCGAACAAGCGCAGGCCGCGAAGCGTGATTGCATCAAGCATCAACAGCGAACCAAGCGCGGCAGCTGTGCCAAGCCAGAGACGCTTTTTTCTACTCATTCCACGCAACGCTGCACCGTGGCGATCGTGCAGCCAGGCCGCTGCGATGCCTGCACCAAACTGTGGCCAGCGACCTAGCAGAGAATTGCGCTGGGCGGCCCACATTGCGCTTGCCGCCGGCGAGGCTATCTTCATATAGCAGAAAAACAAACAGACGAGAACGGCTGCGAGCACCATCCGTCCCCATCGCTGGC
>CBAAAD010000446.1:0-2912 GCA_964658785.1 uncultured Methylobacterium sp. | reverse complement strand
TCGACGGTGGAGATTGCCGCGCATTATCTGGCCGAGACGCTGGGCCTGCGCGAGCATCTGGAAACCGAGCACATCCGCAAATTCGGCTTCCGCTTTTTTTTCTCCGAGGGCCGCAGCGATCTGGAGAACGTGACGGAGCTGGGCGTTCGTCGGGTGCTGCCGACGCCGAGCTATCAGATCGATCGCGGCATCTTCGAGAATTTTCTCGGCGACGAAGCGCGCCGGCGCGGCATCGATTTTCGCGACGGCGTGATCGTGCAGACGTTCGAACTGGGCAGCCACGGCGACGCGCACAGCGTGCGCTACCTCGACGCCGGCGGCGAAACGCATGCGCTCGGCGCGCGCTGGCTGCTCGACGCTTCCGGCCGCGCCGGCATGATACGCCGCCGGCTCGAACTGACCCGCGACAACGGCCACCGCGCCAACGCGGTGTGGTTTCGCCTCGACGACCGTCTGGCAATCGACGGCTGGTGCGACGACAGCGACTGGCAGAGCCGCTGCAACCCCGCCGAGCGCTGGCGCTCGACCAACCACCTGTGCGGACCGGGTTACTGGACCTGGCTGATTCCGCTGGCTTCGGGCGCGCACTCGGTCGGTATCGTGGCCGACGCGGCGATGCATCCGATCGACACGATGAACACCTTTGCGCGCGCGCAGGACTGGCTCGGCGTGCACCAGCCGGCGATCGCGCGCGAAGTGGGCAAGCGGCAGGACAAGCTGCTCGACTTCGCCTTCTTTCGCCATTACTCGTACGGTTGCGCGCGCATGTTCAGCGCCGACCGTTGGGCGCTCACCGGCGAGGCCGGCCCGTTTCTCGATCCGTTCTATTCGCCCGGCACCGACTTCATCGCGATCGCCAATACCTATATCTGCCGGCTGGTGGCGATCGATCGCGCCGGTCAGCCGATCGCGCCGTACGCGCGGCTGTACGAACGGCTGTTCCTGTCATTCTACGAGAGCACGCTCAAGCTCTATCGGCATCAGTACCCGCTGTTCGGCAACGCCGAAGTGCTGCCGATCAAGGTGATCTGGGACTACGCCTACTACTGGGGCGTGCTGTGCCAGCTGGTGTTCCAGCAGCGCCTGGGCGATGCCGCGCTGTTCGCCGACATGGCGCGCGAACTCGAGGCGGCGCAGGCGCTCAACGAACGCATGCAGCATTTCTTCGGCCGCTGGCATGCGCTGTCGCAGGGGCGCAATCCGCGCGGCATGCTCGACCAGGGCATGCTGCCGTGGTTCGCCGAAATGAATGCGACGTTGCATGACCAGCTCAGCGATGCCGACCTGCGCGTTCGCCTGCGCGAAAACCTCGACCTGCTCGAAGGGCTGGCCGCCAGCATCGTCGAACGCGCGGTAGCCGACGGTGGTGATTCGCTCAGCGGCGACATGCGCGACCTGGCCCGCGCGCGGCTGCGGCCGATGCTGTTCGCCGCTTGAGGGTTTTCTCAGACCCTGTTCACGCTCTCAGGCCATGCCGCCGTTGATGCCGATGACCTGCGCATTGATGTAAGCCGCCGCGTCGCTGCATAGAAACGCTACCAGCGCCGCGACTTCGGCCGGCTTGCCGGCGCGCTGCGCGGGAACCATCTCGCGGATGCGCTCGGGCGGAAAGTCGTCGCCGATCATGCGGCCCTCGATGATGCCCGGCGCCACCACGTTGGCCGTGATGCCGCGCGAGGCCATCTCGCGCGCCAGCGACTTGGTCGCGCCATGCAGCGCGGCCTTGGCCGCCGCGTAATTGGTCTGGCCGCGGTTGCCGACCTGCGCGGCGACCGAACTGACCGACACGATACGACCGAAGCGCGCGCGCGCCATCGGCAGCAGCAGCGGCTGGGTCACGTGGAAAAATCCGTGCAGCGACACGTCGATCACCCGATGCCACTGCTCGTCGGACATGCCGGCCATCGGCGCGTCGTCGTGGATGCCGGCGTTGTTGACCACGGCATGGATGGTGCCTTCGGCCAGCAGCGCGTCCAGCGCGGCACGCGTCACGCCCGCGTCGGTGACGTCGAAGGCGCACGACTCGGCGCTGCCGCCCTGCTCTCGAATGGCCGCGGCGACGTCGTCGGCGCGATGCAGGCTTTGATTGCCGTGCACGATCACGTGATAGCCGCCAACGGCCAGCGCATGGCAGATCGCGCTGCCCAGCTCGCCGCTGCCACCGGTGACCAAGGCGCGACGCAAGGAAGGAATGGCGGTCATGGCGTGGATCTCAGGAGTCAGGGTGGATGACAGCCGCACGGCCGCTGGCCAGCAGCTGGCCGCGATGCTCGATGCGAAACAGATATTGCGCGCTGGCTTCACCGGCCTGCAGGCATTGCGCATGGACGTCCAGACGGCCATCGCAGGTGTCGACATAGTCGGCCAGCAGCTGCACATCGCGCAGGCTGACCAGCCGGCCGGGTTTGGCCGTTTTCGCGCCCGCGGCGCGCGCCAGCAGGGCGCCGTGCACAGCCATCGCCTGCGCGCCGTATTCGGCCAGATGCACCGCGTGCAGCCCCTGGGTACCGCGCAGCGGATTGTCCGCGCGCGCGTGGCCCTCGGTGACGGCGTGGATGGTGTGCTCGTCCCACGCCACCACGGCGTCGAGCAGGCACATCGTGCCGGCGTGCGGAATCAGTGCCGCCCAGTCAGTCTTCGGAAGCATGCGGCGCCATCAGGATGGAAAGACAGAAGTGGAACGCCACGCCCAGGCTCACCGTGAGCCCGATCGCGCGCAGCACCGGAATGGTCGCCCAGGCCAGCATGCCGAACACCAGCAGCGCGGACAGCACGCAGACTCCGGTCGCATGCAGGGTGCGCCGCTGTTCGGCCGGGTCGCCGGTATCGCGCTCGAAAAACAGCGCGTAGTGCAGGCCCAGGCCGCCGGCCAGGATCAGCGCGACCAGATGGAACAGCGAAATCTCGATGCC
>CBAAAD010000445.1:0-2913 GCA_964658785.1 uncultured Methylobacterium sp. | reverse complement strand
CCGAAGTGGACCGCGCGCGATTCAGGGGCGAACGAACCGATAGTGGGCGACCAGCCATTCCTGGCCGTTGTCGTAACCGAACAGTTCGGCGCATGACATCCAGAACATTCGCCAGCGCTGAAACCACAGGGCGGCTGCCTTGGCGCCGTAGGCCTCGGTCAGCGTGGCCATCACCGACTCCTTGCGCGCATCCTGATTGGCCAGCCAGTGGTTGGCGGTGCGCTGGTAGTGCGTACCGTCGACGTGCCAGCGCTGCTCGATTTTCAGATCGCGCTGGAACCACAGCAAGGTATCTGACGCCGGCATCAGGCCACCGGTGAAGAAGTGGCGGCCCATCCAGTTATCGTCGCCCTCGGTCTCGAACGGGTACATCAGGGTCTTGTGCGCAAAGATATGCACGAACAGCTTGCCGCCGGGCTTGAGCCAGCTCGCCACGCGACCGAGTAGGGTTTCATAGTTGCGCATGTGTTCGAACATTTCGATCGACACGCAGCGATCAAACTGCGAGGGCTCCAACGCCAGCTGGTTCACGTCCTGCGTGATCACCCGCACATTGGACAGGCCGCGCTTGGCGCACTGTGCTTCGATGTGCTTGCGCTGCGGATTGGAATTGGAGACTGCGGTGATCCGAGCGTTCGGATACTTTTCGGCCATCCAGAGCGTCAGCGAGCCCCAGCCGCAGCCGAGTTCGAGAATCGTCTGGCCATCCACGAGTTCGGCACGCTGCCCATACAGCGTCAGCATGGCGTCCTCGGCCTGCTCCAGCGTTTCATCGCCGCGCGGGTAGTAGCAGCCGGAGTATTTCAGGCGCTTGCCGAGGCACTGTTCGAAGAACGCCGGCGGCAGCTCGTAATGCTGCGCGTTGGCGGCGTCGGTATGGATTGCCACCGGGCTCTGGCGCAGCATCTCGATGCGTTCGGCATACAGTTCCGCCTGTGCATCCAGCCCACCGGCCAGTTCCTCGCGCAGGCGCTGCGCGCAGAGGCGGCGGATGCCCTGACGCAGCAGCGCATCGGGAATATGCCCGCGCTCGGCCATGCCAAGCAGTCCGGGAGCAGGCTTTTCCTGCGGCAGTTCGGCGGCGACAGCGGCGGGTTGGTTCATTGTTCGGTCCTCTTGGGAAACCAGGGAAACAGCATGGGCGTGGTGCGCTGGTATTCGCGGTAATCCTCGCCGCGACTGCGCAGGGCGTGCGTCTCGGTGTACGGAATACCGCTGATCCAGCGCAGAAAGATGTACATCACCAGCGGCCCGGACCACGCCAGCCAGAACCGGGGCGAACCCACGGCAAGGCAGACGTAGGCAAACCAGTGGATCCATTCGAAGAAATAATTCGGGTGGCGCGAGTACCGCCAGAGCCCGGCGCGGCAGGTGCGGCCGCGGTTCGTTTCATGGCTGCGAAACCTGGCCAGTTGCGCGTCGGCAATCGCTTCACCGATCACGCTGATCAGCCACACGATGACGCCGGCCGACATCCAGCCGCCGAAGGTTTCCGGGTTGTGCGCCACCGACAGAAACGGCAACGAAAACAGCACGATCAGAAACGCCTGAAACTGGAAGAACAGAAAAAAGTAGAACTGATTGCCTTTCCAGTGTTCGCGCAGGTGACGGTAGCGGCCATCTTCCGGCTCGCCGCTGACCCGCTTCCATAAATGGGCGGCCAAACGCATGCCCCACAAACCACCGAGTACAGCCATCAGCAGGCGCGGCCAGTCGGCACCGTCACCGAGCAAGGCAAACAGCACGGCGCTGCCGCCGACGCCGCACGACCACAGCACGTCGACAATGCCGGCGTTGGAACGCGGACGCTGCCACAGCCAGCCCAGCGTCATCATGACGGCAGCCAGCGCCCAGAGACAGAGCAGCTCAATCCACGGGTTCATGACGCGTGGCCTTGCAGATGCTCGGTCGAAGCAGGTGCGTCAACGCTGGCAGAGCGTCCGGACAGCCATGCCAGAATCGGCGTGGCAATGGCCCAGCCCACGCCCAGCCAGAACAGGCCATGCCAGGCGGGAGCTGCGAAGGTCACCACGTGAAAACCGCGGCTGGCGCTCATGTACGCCACCGGTCCGCCTATCGCGCCGAACAGCACGGCGACCCATAGCCGCTCGCGCAGATACGCTAGCGATATGGTGAAGGTAAGGGAAAAGGTCGCCCATAACGACAGGATCCAGATCGGTGCGAAGCGCGGAGAAGGCCACTCGGCGCTGTAGCTGGCCAGGCCCGAGTAGGCCAAGCCGCCGTCGACGATGCTGCCCATGACAACAGCGGCCAGCATCAGTGACAGATGCGTTTTGACGTTGCCGGTCAGACTCAGCTGGCAGATGGCGTACACCAGCATACCCAGCACGCCGGGCCACGGCAGGCCGTGTTCGGCGCCGATCACGGCAGCAAACCAGACCAGCTGGTAGCCGATGAGGCAGATCCAGAATTTCATGCACCAACCCTGGCGGTCGCATCGAGCGGCGGCAGCAGCGAGGGCCGACGGTTGTCCGGCTTGGCCAGCAGGAGGTGCGAGACGCCGATCGAACGCTCGCGAAAGCCACCTTCGCAATAGGCAAGGTAGAACTCCCACATGCGGATGAAGCGGTCGTCGAAGCCCTGCGCACGAACCTGGGCGAGCCGTGAAATGAAGCGTCCGCGCCACGCTTCCAGCGTGCGCGCGTAGGAAAGTCCGAAGTCTTCCAGTTGCACCAGCGCCAGATCGGTGGTGCGCGTCTTGGCATCGAGCATCGCGCTGACCGACGGGATGAAGCTGCCGGGAAACACGTGGCGCTTGATGAAGTCGACTTCTTTCACGGCCTTCGCGTAGCGGTGATCCTCGATGGTAATGGCCTGCAGCAGGGCCAGACCGTCGGGCTTCAGCAGTGAGCCGAGCTTGGCAAAGTACGTGTCGATGTAGTGCGCACCGAT
>CBAAAD010000444.1:0-2916 GCA_964658785.1 uncultured Methylobacterium sp. | reverse complement strand
AGCGAAAGTCACGGTGTTTGCAGACTCGATTTTTCGCCGATGTGGGGCGGCCAAGACCCTCAGGCATCTGATCTGAAAATCCTGTCTACCGGCGATCCCGCCATAGTCTCGGTTGAATTCACTTATCCCGGCGATCGATCCCACATCAAGCTTTTCTATCACTTGGTCAATACGCCCAAGGGCTGGAGAATCACGGACATTCAAGGTTTCAGCGGCGCGAGTTGGTCGCTTCGAAAAATCCTCGAAGCCAAGCAGCCTTAGACTGCACACAGGCGGGTGAAGCCCCTTCTCTAGTGGCAAATCGATCGCAAAAATGGAGCAGATTCCCATTGCAGCGAATTGAACTTGGTTGGAACTATCTAGCCGCGACTAGCCTTTCGCTTATCCTCTAAACCATGACACCCACCACTCTCGGATTACTTTTTGTTGCCGGCCTCTGGGCCGGTACCCAGAACGCGCTGGCGGGCGGCGGGTCGTTCATCACGATTCCCGCGTTGATGCTTGCGGGTCTCGATGCCCGGTCCGCGAATATCACCTCGTCGGTGGCACTGTATCCGGGACAGGTGATCACGGGTTTGGCCGGTCGGCGGCTGATCGAGGATGCCGAAACGCTGTCGTTCAAGATGATGTGCGTGCTCGGCGCCAGCGGCGGCCTGATCGGTGCGCTGCTGCTGCTGTGGACGCCGAGCGATCTGTTCAAATCCATGCTGCCGTGGCTGATCCTGTTCGCCACCTGCCTGTTTGCGTGGTCCGCCTTTGGACGCCGCACGACGGAAAAACGCAAGCCGATACCCACCGCTGCCGCCGTTTTCCTGCAGAGTGCGATATCGATCTACGGCGGCTATTTCGGCGGCGGCATCGGCTTTATGACGGTGGCCTCGCTCGGACTGATGGGCCTTTCGGCGCGGCCGGCATCGGCGACGAAAAACGCGCTGGCCGCGGTGATCAACACGACCTCGCTGCTGGTCTTCCTGTTTTCCCCTTCGCTGATATGGATTCCGGCCCTGCTTTTGGGCACCGGTGCCATTCTGGGAGGGCTGGTGGGCGCGTGGGTGCTGCGCCGGGTGCCGGAAAAGGCCCTGCGGATTCTTATTGTGATCATCGGTATCGTGCTGACCGTGGCTTTGTTTGTCACCCGGTAGCGGCAGTCGAAAAGCCGCGAATGGAAATCGAGGCGATAACGAGCGTGCGATGTTGGGATTCGCTGGCGCTCATCCCAACCTACGAGGATTGGCGGCTGCGTGGCGCTGGTTGAATCTGGGGTGCCACAGGGCTTTGCGTTTCTTTAGACTGGAGCCTACGTTTCCTTCACGGCTCCAATGAATACCGACGCCTACCAGCCGCATCGCGATCGCTATGACGAGATGCTCGACGCCAACGGCGCGTCGAGGCCGCACTGGCGGCCGCTGTTGACGCACTTGCGCGAGACGTCGCCGGCGCAGATGCGTCAGCGGCAGGAGTTTGTGCGAAGTCAGGTGCTGGAAAACGGCGTGACGTACAACATGTACGCGTCGACCCAGGGCGCGGCGCGGCCGTGGGATCTGGATCCGCTGCCGCTGCTGCTGCCGGCCAGCGAATGGTCGGGGCTTGCCACCGCCGTGGCGCAGCGGGCGCGCCTGCTGGATGCGGTGCTGGCCGATCTGTACGGTCCGCAGGCGCTGCTGGCCGAGGGGCTGATTCCGCCGGCGACGGTGTACGGCCATCCGGATTTTCTGTGGCCGTGCCGAGGGCTGCAGCCGCCGGGCGGGCGCTTTCTGCATCTGTACGCGGTGGATCTGGCGCGTTCGGCCGATGGCCAGTGGTGGGTGATCGGCGATCGGGCGCAGGCGCCATCGGGCGCGGGCTACGCGCTGGAAAACCGGCTGATCGTGTCGCGCGCGTTTCCCGAACTGTTTCGCGATCTGAAAGTGCAGCACTTGGCCGAGTTTTTCCGCACGCTGCGCCAGAACCTGACCCAGCACGCGCCGCACGACGCCGGCGAAACGCCGCTGACCGTGCTGCTGACGCCCGGTCCGTACAACGAAACGTATTTCGAGCACGCCTATCTGGCGCGCTACCTCGGCTTTGTGCTGGTGGAAGGCCAGGACCTCACCGTGCGCGGCGAGACGGTGTATCTGAAGACGCTGACCGGCCTGCAGCGCGTGCACGCGATTTTGCGCCGGCTCGACGACGACTACTGCGACCCGCTGGAGCTGCGCGGCGATTCCGCTCTGGGCGTGCCCGGCCTGCTGCAGGTGGCGCGCGCGGGGCGCGTGCTGATTGCGAACGCACCGGGCAGCGGCCTGGTGGAATCGGGTGCGATCGCCGCGTTTCTGCCGCGCGTGTGCGAACGCCTGCTCGGCGAACCGCTGGCGATGCCGGCGGTAGCGAGCTGGTGGTGCGGCGAGCCGGCCGCGCTGGAGTACGTCATCGCGCATCTGGACGAACTGGTGATCAAGCCGGCCTATCCGTCCACAACGCACCGACCGATGCTCGGTCGCGACATGCGCGGCAAGGCGCGCGCCGCGCTGATTCTGCGCCTGCGCAAACAGCCGCGCGCGTGGGTGGCGCAGGAGATGGTGCGGCTATCGCAGGTGCCGGTGATTTCGCACGAGCATCATCTGGCGGCACGGCCGGTCGGCCTGCGCATGTACGCCACGGCGAATACCGAAGGCTGTTATACCGTGATGCCGGGCGGACTGGCTCGGGTAGCCGGCACGCCGGTGGCGCAGATGATCAGCATGCAGCGCGGCGGCGGCAGCAAGGACACCTGGGTCCTTTCCGACGTGCCGGTGAGCCGCTTCAGCCTGCTGGCCAACACCATCACCGCAAAAGAGCTGGTGCGCAGCCCGTCCAATCTTTCGTCGCGACTGGTGGAAAATCTGTTCTGGTTCGGCCGCTACACCAGCCGCTGCGACGACAGCGCGCGATTGCTGC
>CBAAAD010000443.1:0-2926 GCA_964658785.1 uncultured Methylobacterium sp. | reverse complement strand
CAGCAGGCCGATCAGCGAGAAGCCTTCCGAGGGATCCTGGCGAACTTCCACGCCCTTGTCCTGCATCGTCTTCACCACCTCGTTGGTGGAGATGCCGAGCACCGGAGCGACGGTATGGAAAGTGCTGCCGTCCTTCAGCTTGCCGCTGATGGTGGCCGGCTGATCGGCGCTGATGACCGCCGTCGACACGTTGCCGTTGTCCACGCTCTGGACGAATGCGCTGTAGGGCAGATCGGAGGAAGACGATCCGTGGGGATTGAAGCTCTGGAACACCGCGAACAAAACTGCCGCGATGATGACCCAGAGCAATACGTTTTTAGCTGTCTCATTCATGCGCGATTCTCGCCCGGTTGCACCGAAGAAGGCTTTCTGCCTGTTGCCAGTGCGTACACCTCACGCGAACGTGCGCGTGAGGCCTTTGGTTTACGCATAGTCACGCGGGTGAAGTCCGCGCGCAAGCTGCGCAAGTAATTGTCAAAACCGGCCCCCTGAAACAACTTGATCAGGAATGAACCGCCGGGCTTGAGCCACTGTCGACTGAAGTCCAGCGCCAACTCGGCCAGATCCATGGCACGGATCTGGTCGGCAAGCGCCACACCACTCATATTGGGGGCCATATCGGACAGCACAAGATCCAGCTTCTGGCCGTTCAATCGGCCTTCCAGCTCGCGCACGACCGACTCCTCGCGGAAGTCGCCCTGCAGAAAATCGACGCCGGCGATGCTTTGCATCGGCAGGATGTCCAGCGCCACCACGGTACCGGTGTCACCCATGCGATTTCGCACCAGCTGGGACCAGCTGCCCGGCGCCGCGCCCAGGTCAACCACATGAATGCCCGGCTTGAGCAGGCGATCGCGCTCGATCAGCTCTTCCAGCTTGTAGACCGCACGCGAGCGAAGACCCTCGGCCTGGGCCTTTTTCACGTAGACATCGTTGAAATGTTCGCGCAGCCAGACGGCACTGCTTTTACTGCGGGTCATGATCGGAAACAGCCAGAAAATTAGGAAGTGCAGGGAGGAATTGCTGGAACGCCGAAAACACACGCTGACGGCAACGACATTACAGAAGATCGTTCATTACCTGTGACGGGCGAATGTTTTCGACATGCGGCTTGTAGACGCATGATACCCTTAGATGTTGAATGACAGCGAATCGAGTACGCACGACATGGCCCTATCCTCCTCGCAGATCCGTTACCTGCGCAGCCTCGCCCACGATCTGAGCCCGGTCATCCTGCTTGGCAACAAGGGCGCCAGCGACGCGGTCGTGAAGGAGCTTGGCTTGGCCTTGAGCCAGCACGAGCTGGTGAAGGTCAAACTGTCAGGCGGCGACAAGGACGAGCGCGAGTCCCAGATCGAAGTCCTGACCTCGGGCACCGAGGCGGAAATCATCCACAAGATCGGCCACGTCGTGGTGCTTTTCCGGCGCAATATCGACGAACCGAAGATCGCCCTTCCGCGCTGATGGATCTGTCCCTCGAACAAGCCAATGGCTACCTGCTGGTTCGTCGCGTCGGCGAACAGAGCATCACCCTGCTTGATCGTGAACTGAGCCGAAGCTTCCTGCTGGCACCAGATCAAGCGATCGAGAACTGGACGGTAGAAACCGCCAGCCAGCTGGATGCGAGCCACGTGGAAGCCATGCTGGCGCTGCAGCCGGAGCTGGTGATTCTGGGCACCGGCCCGCGTCAGACCTTCCCTTCGGCCGCCTTCATGGCCGGGTTCCTGCGCCGGAACATCGGTATTGAAGTGATGGATAACGCAGCCGCTGCGCGCACCTACAATCTGCTCGCCGGCGAGGGCCGGCGGGTAATTGCCGGATTCATCCTGCCAACCCCGGCGCTTTCGCCACCGGCGTCGAACTAGGGGCCGCGCTTCAGTGCGGCGGTAGATAGCCCAGCGGATCGACCGGGTTTCCGTCCTTGCGAATCTGAAACTCCAGCTCGTTACGCGAGGCGCCGGTCGAGCCCATTTCGGCGATCTGCTGGCCGGCCGTGACGCGCTGACCTTCCTTCACCAGACGCTTGCTGTTGTGGCCATAGGCCGACAGGAAGCTGTCGCTATGCTTGATGATGACCAGCTCGCCATAACCCACCAGCCCATTGCCGCTGTAAACCACCACGCCATCGGCCGCCGCATGCACGGCGTCTCCCGCGTTGCCGCCGATTTCGATGCCCGGTATGGCATCGCCGGTCTGGAAGCGTTTGATCAGCGTGCCCTGTGCCGGCCAGCGCCAGGTGACGCCGCTCACGGCGCGCGATGGCCCGGTGGACACCGCCTGCGCAGGTGCTGGCGGGGGAAGCACGGCAGGCGACGGCGTCTTTACACCCGCCACCGGAACAACGCTCGTTGTGCCAGTTGATGCGGGTACCGTCGGTTTGGGCGGTGCTGCGACGGCGGGCGCCGCCGCAACAACGGCCGAGCTAGACGGCTTTGCGCTCGACGACGCGGCCGCTGGAGCGGTTACCGGCTCGAACATCGGCGCTGATGCGACCGGGGGAGCGGGTGTCGCGTGCGCCGGTGCCGCCGCTTGAGCGGTGGCCGATGGCGCCGGTGCAACCGTCGCAGCGGGGCGATTGCTCGCTGCGGCTGCCGGCGTTGTTGCCGGAGACAGCTTCAGGCGCTGCCCCGGATGAATCGTGTAGGGCGCAGCAACGCCATTCCACTGCGCCAGATCGCGAAAATCGACCTTGTTGCGAAACGCGATCGAGTACAGCGTGTCGCCCTTGACCACCTGATAGCTGCCGCCGGGGATCGAGGTATGCGCAGCCGGCGGCGTCACGCCATTGCCGCTGCCGTAGTTGCCGTTACCCGCGGCCGGCTCGACCACGACCGAGCTGTGCATGGTGCCGCAGGCTCCCAGCATCGAGGATGCGATCGCCAGCGCCAGCAAGGGCCAACGTCGGCACAAAAACGATCGATTCAAG
>CBAAAD010000442.1:0-2927 GCA_964658785.1 uncultured Methylobacterium sp. | reverse complement strand
CTCGTTCGGCACCAAGATCGGCGACTACGTGATCGCCTATACGTTGTCCAATTGATCCGACCACCCTCATCGTCCGGCGGCTATCCGCCGGGCGATGACGGCCAATGCCGTTACTGCGGCCGCTTGCCGCCGTGGGACGGGATGAACTGCGTATCCACCGCCTCGGCCAGCTGGTCGGGCGGCAGCAGGCCCTGCGCAATCAGGAAATCGTTGAACTGTTTCAGGTTGAAGCTGTTACCCAGTTCGATCTGCGTGTGCGCGCGCAGCTCGAGCAGACGGGTGTAACCGTAGAAGTACGCGGTAGCCTGGCCCGGCGAGCGGAAGGTGAAGCGGTCCAGCTCCTCGCGCGCAAAGGCTTCGGACAGACCCACGTCATTGACCAGAATGTCATGCGCGCGGTCGTGCGTTATGAGGCCCAGATTGAGCATCGGGTCGAGGAAGGCGCGGGCCGCACGCAGCAGACGCAGCTGCAGCGCAATCATCTGTCCGCCCTTGGGCTCGTACGGCATCATCATGTATTCGGAATACAGCGCCCAGCCTTCGACGTTGACGCTATTGAACGCAAACAGCGAGCGCGCCACCGAAACACCGTGTTCGACCATCGCCGAGAACTGAAGCTCGTGCCCCGGTCGCCCCTCGTGCGCCGTCAACGTCCACGCGCAGGACTTGCAGGTGAAATCGTCATAGACCTGGTTGTCGCCCTTGCCGTTCGGCGGATTGCCCAGCGGCAGCACAAACGCGCCGCGTTCGCCGTGGTTGTTGATCAGTGGCGGCGGATCCATGTGCGGCGCCGGCTCGGCCGCGCTTTCCGCTTCGGAGGCCACACGCATGATCATCTCGCGATTGGGCAGCGAGACGATGCCCTGCTGGCGAATGATGTCCTGAATCTTGCCGATGACCTGATGGTAGTAAGGCTCGATCGAATCGCGGTCGAGCTGCTCTTTTTTCAGGCCCTTGATCACGTCGCGATAATCGGTGGCGCCGGAAATTCCCTCGGCCTTCGCCACGTCCGGCGCCATCATCTGCATCTGCGCCTGGGTTTCCATGAACTCCAGCTCGGCGCGCTTGATCAGCTCCTGCGGCGTGATGTCGAGTCCGACCTGTTTGAGGTTGTTGGCATACACCGCCGGCGGCAGGCGGAAATCCGTGCGCGCATTCGGCAGCACGGTGGCCTTGACCCAGGCGTCGTAGTCGTTCAACTGCTTCTGCAAGGTATCCAGCGCGGGGCCCGCGCCGTCGATCTTGTACTTGGCGTACAGCTTGCGGATGCCGTCGACGTAGCGCGCGGTGTTGGCCAGATTCTGTTCGACCTCGACCTTGTACGGGCCGATCAATTTCGCATCACCGAGCTTCGCCTGGAACAGCGCCTGCGCTTCCCTGGTCACCGGCACGCAGCCGGCCGTCATGCCCACATAGCACTGCAGCCGCTTCAGCGCCGCCGATCGGCGCGCGGGCGCGACCTGATCCTGCAGCAGGGTGAACTCGCCCTGGAAAATCGTCTGGCCGATGTCGTTATAGGGCAGCAGATACTGCTCGTCGAGCTTGCTGCCCTCGATGCTGCGATCGGCGGCCTTGATCATGATTTCCAGATCCTGGCGCACGTCCGCATCGGTTTCCGCGGTCAATTTTTTCTGCAACTGATCGCGCGCCGCTGCGAGCGCCGCACGCGAGCGATCGCCCACGTTCGGCTTGAGGTCGATAGCCTTGTCGTCGAAGCCGGGAAAGCCGAACTGCGAGGCAAACTCCGGATTGAAATCGGCCAGTGCTTTCAGCAGCGGCTGCGCGTCCGCATTGCTTTTGGCGACCCAGGCCGGCGCGGCCGGCGTGGCGGAACTCGCAGCGCTGGCGGGCGCCACCTGTGCAGCAACCACGCCGCTGATGGCCAATGCGATACCCGCAATCAATGGTTTCAACATGGATATATCTCCCCGGTAGATAGCCGAGCGTAGACCGTGCGGCGCCATGCTGGATATGCCGAAGGTCATGCATGCCCCCTTCGGCAACGCATCTCGATCGTTCCATCAGCGCAGGAAGACCACACGCAACGCGTTCGCTAGAGCCGCGCCTGCGGATAAAGCCAGCGGGCTTCGGTACGGGTGATCAACACGGCCGGGCCGGAGGTTTCGTTCCACAGTGCGCTGCAGTTTTTGCAGCGCATCAGGTAGGCAGGTCCTTTCGGATTGGCCGCCAGGCGTTCAAACCGGTCATAGGGAGCGTGATAGCCGGACTGGCAGTCGATACAGAGCATCGTCGTTCTTCAAACAGGGTTGACCCATAATCCCACAGCTGAGCCGGATGCCCGCCGCTCAGGTGGGGCAGATTACAGGGTCGGCCGGTTGCGGCGAGTCCGCGCATGGTGACGATGACAGCGTTACGCGATTGCGACCTTCGGTTTTGCTTTGATACAAGGCGTTGTCAGCGCGACCGATCGCGTCCTGCAGATTTTCGCTGGACTTCAGCAGGGCAACACCAAACGAGAGCGTGAAGGCAATCGCCCTCCCATCGTGCGTAACAGGCATATCGGCGATGCGCGCACGCACGCGCTCGGCGAATTGCAGCGCATCGTCGGTGCCGGTATTCGGCAGCAGGAACAAAAACTCCTCGCCGCCCCAGCGGGCAATGATGTCCTGGTTCCTGCACGCCTCACGGAACAGGTCGCTGGCCCGCGTCAACACCACGTCACCCGCCTCGTGACCGTAACCGTCGTTGATCTGCTTGAAGTCATCGATATCGGCAAGCAGCAGCGACACCGCTTGCCCGGCATCGCGCGCGCGCGCGATTTCCGGCAGTGCCAGATCGATCAGGTGGCGACGGTTGGACAACCCGGTCAGCGCGTCCCGGGTCGCCAGGTCACGCAGCTTGCGTTCGCTCTTGCGCACCAGCTCGTAGTAGAAGCGCGCCGTGTAACTGGCCATGGCAAAGAAGAT
>CBAAAD010000441.1:0-2928 GCA_964658785.1 uncultured Methylobacterium sp. | reverse complement strand
GGCCGAGCAGCAGGCGCAGGCCGCGGTTGCGCAGGCGCAGGTCGCGCTAGCAGCCGCACAGCTCAATCTGGATCGCACCGAAGTCCGCGCGCCCACCGACGGCTATGTCACCAATCTGCTGGTGCGCGTCGGCGACTACGCCAGCGCCGGCGCGCCGCGGCTGGCGCTGATCGACAGCCACTCCTATTGGGTCTACGGCTATTTCGAAGAGACCAAGCTGCCGCAGGTGCACATCGGCGATGCGGTGGATATCCGCCTGATGAGCGGCGGCGTCCACCTGCATGGCACCGTCGAGAGCATTGCCCGAGGCATCACCGACGCCGGCAATCCCACCGGCTCGGACCTGCTGTCCGACGTCAACCCCACCTTCAATTGGGTGCGGCTGGCCCAGCGCGTGCCGGTGCGCGTCGCGATCGATACCGATCACCTGCCGGCGGGCACCGTGCTGGCCGCCGGCATGACGGCCACGTTGATCGTGCATCCGCACAAGGCGGTCGATGCCGACAACACGGCGGCCGCTACGCCATGAACCGTCACGACAGACCATGGATTCGCGCCGCCGCGCTGGCGCTGAGCATCGCGCTGACCGGCTGCGTCAGCACCGGCGGCCTGCACACCACCGGCAAGCTGACCGACTCTGCCAGCCTGAAATCCGAGCGCAGCCTCGCCGATGTATCGCTCAGCCCGACCGCATGGCCGGCGCAGGACTGGTGGGTGAGTTTCGGCGATCCGCAGCTCAGCACGCTGATTGATGAAGCCCTGAAGAACAATCCCTCGCTGGCGGAAGTGGAGGCGCGTGCGCGCCGCGCGCAGGCCGCCGCCGATGGGCTCGATGCCGCGCGCGATCCGCAGGTGGGGCTGGACGCCAGCGCCATCGGCGCCAGGCTTTCGAGCAAGGATCCGATCTATCCCGAATACGCGCTCGGCAGCTTTGCCTGGGCCAAGTCGGTCACGGCAGGATTCTCCTGGAATCTCGATTTGTGGGGCGGCCAGCGCGCCGCATGGGAGGCGGCGCTGGGGCGCAGCCGCGCGGCGCAGATCGATGCGCATGCCGCGCGCATCCAGCTGTCGGTGAACGTGGCGCGCGCCTATGTTCGGCTGGGTTATGCCTTCACGCAGCAGGACGTGGCCGAGGCCGAACAGCAGCGCGCGAGCAAGTCGCTGACACTTACGCGGCGACTGGTGGAAGGTGGCCTGGGCACGACGCAGGAGGCGTATCTGGCTGACTCGCAGGTCGCCAGCGCCGAGCAGCAGAAAGTCCAGGCGGATCGCGCGATCGATGCCGCGCGCAGCAGCCTCTCTGTGTTGCTGGGGCAGGGACCCGATCGCGGGCTTGCCATCACCCGCCCGCATCTGCTCGATCAGGGCAAGATCGCGCTGCCCGATCAGTTATCGGTTGGCCTGCTGGGACGCCGCGCCGATCTTGTTGCCGCGCGCTGGCAGGTCGAAGCTGCGGCGAAGGACATCAAGGCCACGAAGACAGAATTCCTACCCAATATCAGCCTAAGCGCGATGGCCGGTGTGGTCGCTGTCGGCGACAGCACCAACGTGTTTCAATTGCCGGCGCGCACGTTCAGCGTCGGCCCGGCGCTGAGCCTGCCGATCTTCGACGGCGGTCGCCTACGCGCCAAGCTGGCGGCCAGCGACTCGGTTTATGACGAGTCGGTGGCGCGCTACAACAGCTTGCTGGTGGCGGCCATCAACGACGTGTCCGATCAGGTCTCGGCGCTGACCTCAGTGCGCAAACAAATCGCGCTCGAAAAGCGCGCGCAGGACGACGCACGCAAAAGTTGGGAGCAGGCGATTGCCGGTTACAAAGGTGGCGTGAGCGGACCGCTGGCACCACTGATCAGCCGCCTGCAGCTGCTGCTGGCCGATCAGTGCACCGCAGCGCTGGAAAGCCAGCAGGCCGATATTTCGATTCGCTTGATCGAAGCGCTGGGCGGCGGCTACGCCATGGATGATTCGGTCGCGGTGCAAGCGACGAGGGCGGGGCAGGCGTCCCGGTAGCGCGATGCGATGTTTTCGGCGATGCGCCTTGAGCCATCGATTTACTGTCGGGATGGCTACGAAAAGCTGTCACGCAACCCTCGATACTGTTGGTTGAAATTACTTTCCTCAGCTGCCCACCCAAGGACCACGCCATGATCGAAGTGCATCACCTCAACGAGTCACGTTCGCGCCGCATTACCTGGCTGCTGGAAGAGCTTGGCCTGGAATACACGATCATCAAATACCAGCGCGATCCGAAAACGCGCCTGGCGCCGCCGGAGCTGTTGAAGATCCATCCGCTGGGCAAGGCGCCGGTGATCCGCGATGGCAACGAGGTGATTTTCGAATCGGGCGCGATCGTGGAGTATCTGATCCGCCGCTACGGCAACGGTCGCCTGGCGCCGGCGCAGGATACGTCTGACTACAACCGCTATATCGAGCTTCTGCATTACGCCGAAGGTTCGGCGATGCTGCCTCTACTGCTGAAGTTCTATACCAGCCGCCTTGGCGAGGCGGCCGCGCCGCTGGGGCCGCGCATCGACGGCGAAATGCAGAATCATCTGGGCTTTCTCAACGACCAGCTCGTGTCGCGCGATTTCTTCGTGGGCAACGACCTGACCGGTGCGGATATACAGCTGATCTTCGTCACGCAGTTCGCCGAGCGGTTTGCCGGCGAAAACGCGTTTCCGCACCTCACCGCTTTCAATCAGCGCATGGCGGCCCGCCCGGCGTATAAGCGCGCGATGGCGAAGGGCGGCGAGTAATCGACGTAACGCAGCGGCTATATCGCAACGAGGCTTGCGCATTCCGAGACGTCTACTTGCTAAGGTAACCACCTGATCCTCTGCGTTCGCAGCGTCCACGATCAGGAGCCCGTTCATGTCGACCGCATCTGATCCGCTACCCACACTGCCCACGCCACCTGCGCATTCACGT
>CBAAAD010000440.1:0-2930 GCA_964658785.1 uncultured Methylobacterium sp. | reverse complement strand
GGCATGACGTTCGCGTAGGTTGGCGCTGAGCGCAGCGATGCCCAACAAAAAGCCCCACAGGCACGAGGCGATCCGAATGACATCGCTTCGTACCGGTTGGGCTTCGCTTTGCTAAGCGCCAACCTACTTTCGGCAGCGGCGTTTGCCCGGGGCCAACCGGCGTTGGATACCTTTAATGCGCAGAAACCGACGCGCTGAATTATCTGCACTGACACGACGTTGCGGCATGACGTTAGCGTAGGTTGGTGCTGAGCGCAGCGATGCCCAACAAAAAGCTCCACAGGCACGAGGCAATCCGAATGACATCGCTTCGTACCTGTTGGGCTTCGCTATGCTCAGCGCCAACCTACGTTTCGGCACCCGCGTCTGCTCGGGGCCAACCCGCGTCGGGTACGTTTAATTCGCAGAACGCGATGCGCTGAATTATCTGCACTGAAACAGCGCTGCGGCATGACGTTCGCGTAGGTTGGCGCTGAGCGCAGCGATGCCCAACAAAAAGCCCAACCGGCACGTGGCGATACATCATGACTTCGCCTCATACCTGTTGGGCTTCGCGTTGCTCAGCGCCAACCTGCGTTTTGACGCCGACGTGTGGTCGGCGTCGGGCAAGTTTAGTCAGCCTTCTTTCTTGATTTCGTGGCCGCCGAATTCGTTGCGCATCGACGCGAGCAGCTTGTCGGCGAAGGAGTCGTTGTCGCGCGAGCGGTAGCGTTCCATCAGCGACAGGGTGATGACCGGGGCGGATACGCTCAGTTCCATCGCCGCGTCGACCGTCCAGCGACCTTCGCCCGAATCGACGACGTACGGCGCGATGCCCTTCATGTCCGGATTCTTGCCCAGCGCGTCGGTGGTGAGGTCGAGCAGCCAGGAGCGCACCACGCTGCCGTAGCGCCAGATTTCGCCGACCTGCTTCAGATCGAGGCCGAATTCGGTCTTGTGCTTGAGGATGGAGAAGCCCTCGGCATACGCCTGCATCATGCCGTACTCGATGCCGTTGTGAACCATCTTGGTGTAGTGGCCGGAGCTGACCGGACCGACGCGGCCCCAGCCCTGGTCCTTGGCCGGCGCCAGCGTTTCGAAGATCGGCTTGATCGCGTCGACAACTTTCTCGTCGCCGCCAACCATCATGCTGTAGCCCTCGGCCAGGCCCCAGATGCCGCCGCTGGTGCCGCAGTCGACGTAGTTGATCTTCTTGTCGACGTACGAGGCGGCGCGACGCTGCGTGTCCTTGTAGTTGGAGTTGCCGCCGTCGATCACGGTGTCGCCTTCGGACAGCAGCTTGTACAGCGCGTCGACCGTGTCGTCGGTGATCTTGCCCGACGGCACCATCACCCACACGACGCGCGGCGCGGGCAAGGCCTTGACCAGCGCTTCGAGCGAATCGGCTTCGCCGGCGCCCTTGGACACCAGCAGCGTGCGCGCGTCAGCGTTCGGATCAAAGCCGATCACCTTGTGGCCGCCCTTGAGCAGGCGTTCCGCCATATTGGCGCCCATTTTTCCGAGACCCACCATGCCAAGTTCCATCGGATGTCCTTTTACGTCATGTGATTGGATAAAGTTTGATGTCGCGATGCAGCACTCTATGCCTGTGATCGATAAGTACACGTGATCGCAGAAACTTACTCCGCGGTGCGCGCCAGCCATTTCTGCAGGCGCGCGCGCAGGCGTGAGGTGATGCGCGTTCGGCTGTATGCCTTGGCCGCTTCGCGGATGGCTTCGGCTTGCGTCGGGTACGCGTGGATCACCCGCGCCAGCGTGCGCAGGCCGATCTTGGCGACCATGGCCAGGGTGATCTCGTTGATCATTTCGCCGGCGTGGCGCGCCACGATGGTGGCGCCAAGAATCGTGTCGGTACCTTCGCGCACGTGGATTTTGACGAAGCCGCCTTCTTCGCTGTCGGTGACCGCGCGATCGATCTGGTGCATCGGCACGGTAAAGGTCTTGATGGGAATGCCCATGAGGTTGGCCTCGCGCACGTACAGACCCACGTGGGCGATTTCCGGATCGGTGTAGGTGCACCACGGGATCACCAGCTCGCTCAGGCGCATGCGCCCGCGCATGAAGGCGTTGTTGACCACGATGCGCGCCGACGCGGCCGCGGTGTCGGTGTATTGGTGTTCCAGGCAGACGTCGCCGGCGGCGTAGACACGCGGGTTGCTGGTCAGCAGAAAATCGTCGACGGCGATGCCTTTCCTGGCGTCGTACTTGATGCCGGCCTTTTCCAGATCCAGCCCCTGCACGTTGGGTACACGGCCCACGCCGGTGAGAATGGCATCCACCTCGATCACGCTCTTGTAGTCAGCGCTGATCAGATCGACCTGCTTGGCGCCGTTCTCCGTGCGCACGGCGGTGGCGGTGGTGTTGAGGCGCACCTCGATACCGTCGCGGCCGAACGCGTCGGACAGAATCTGCGCGGCGTCGCGCTCCTCCTTTTCGAGGAACAGCGGCTTGTCCTGCACGATGGTAACCTTGGAGCCGAGCTGGCGAAATGCCTGGGCCAGCTCGCAGCCTACCGGGCCGCCGCCGATCACCAGCAGCCGCCTGGGCAGTTCGGTGAGGTTGAACACGGTGGCATTGGTGAGAAAACCGGCCTCGCGCAGACCCGGCACGTCCGGAATGTGCGGGCGCGTGCCGGTGGCGATCAGCGCCTTACCGAAGCGCAGCGTGAGCTCGTTGACCATCAGCGTGTCGTTGCCGGCAAAGCGCACATTGCCGAAAAACATGTCGACGCCGAGCTTGGCCATATGCCGCACCGACGAGCCGCCGCTGAGATGGCTGCGGATGCGCCGCACGCGATCCATCACGGCGGTGAAATCGACCTCGATATTGTCGGCCTTGGCACCGTAACGGGCCGCGTTGCGCATGTCGGCGTACAGCCGCGCGGTGCGGATCAACGCCTTGGACGGCACGCAGCCGGTGTTGAGGCAGGT
>CBAAAD010000439.1:0-2934 GCA_964658785.1 uncultured Methylobacterium sp. | reverse complement strand
AACGTGCCGGTCTCGCTGATGACCGGCTCGCGCACCGTCGACCTGCATTTTCGAATGCTCGACAGCCGCAGCAAAACGCCGATTCGCTACGAGCGCGTCAACGCGGAAACCGGCGACGAAGTGCCGTGGAAGGACATCGTCAAAGCCTTCGAATACAAGAAGGGCAGCTATGTCGTGCTGGAAAAGGAGGATCTGAAATCCGCCGCATCCGAAGGGCGCGAAGCGGTGGAAGTGGAAGCCTTCGTGGATGCCGCGTCCATCGGCCCGGAGTACTACGAAAAGCCGTACATCCTTGTGCCGGGAAAGAAAGCCGAGAAGGGCTATGTGCTGCTGCGCGAGACGCTGAAGCGCACCGGCAAGATCGGCATCGCGCGCGTGGTGATCCGCACGCGCGAGTACCTGTGCGCCGTGATGCCGAAAGACCACGCACTGTTGCTGATGATCCTGCGCTTTCCGCAGGAGCTGGTCGACGTGTCGGAATACACCATTCCCGAAGGCAACGTATCGAAGTATCGAATCGCGCCGAAGGAACTCGACATGGCGGAAAAGCTGATCGAGTCGATGTCCGGCGAATGGAAGCCGGGTGATTTTCGCGACGAGTTCCGCGAGCGGCTGCAGAAGGTCATCGCCAAGCGGATGAAGTCCAAGGGCCTGGTCACGCCCGTTGTTGACGACGAAAGCGACGAAGCATCCGAAGACACGTCGACCAACGTGGTCGATTTCATGGCGCTGCTGGAAAAAAGCCTCGCCTCCAACAAGCGCACGCCGGCCAAAAAACAGGGCGCCAGCGCGGCCAGACCCGCGGCAAAAAAGGCCGCAAAAAAAGCCTCGCCTGCAAAGAAGGCCGCTAAAAAAATCACCAGGAAGGTCGTTCGCAAAGCCGGCTGACGGCGGGTTACTTTTTGCGCGAAGCTGCCCATTTTTTCAGCACCGCGGGCAGATCCTGCCTGATGGTGTTCAGCCCTTTCCACGGATCGCTGCGCAGTCTGGCTAGCCGTATCGGCACAGTCTTGATCGTAAACGCCGCGCCGCTCTTGATCTTGCCAAGTTCCTCCCAGCGCAGCGGTATCGCTACGGGCGCACCGGGTCGGGCGCGCAGTGAGTAGGACGCTACGCTGGTGGCGCCGCGGCCGTTGCGCAGATAGTCCACGTAGATTTTTCCGCCGCGCTTGGCCTTGGTGGCGGTGGCGACGAACTCCAGCGGGTGGGCGCCAGCCAGGCTGTTGGCGAACGCTTCGGCAAAGGCCCGCACCGTCTCCCACGCGCAGCTCGGTTTCAGCGGCACCACCACATGCAGCCCCTTGCCGCCGGTGGTGCGCACCAGCGATTCAAGCCCCATCTCGGCGAGCAGCTTTCGCACCAGACGCGCGGCGGCCACCACGCGATCCCAGGAAACGTTCGGGCCCGGATCGAGATCGAACACGATGCGATCGGCCCGATCCGCATCGGCCACGGTGGTTCCCCACGGGTGAAATTCCAGCGCGCCGAACTGCACCAGTTCGATAACGGATGCGGCACTTTCGGGATAGATGTACACCGCTTGTGCGCCGGATTCCTCTTTCAGCTTGGCCGTGCCCACGTGGTGCAGGCCCTGAATCAGGTGCTTCTGGAAAAAGCAGGCTTTGGCCGTTCCTTCGGGGCATCGGATGACCGAGGTCGGCCGGTTGAGTACGCCGGGAAGAAACCAGTCCATGACTCTGGCGTAGTAGTCGGCGACGTCCTGCTTGGTGATCGCCTCGTCGGCGTAAACGATGCGGTCCGGATGCGTGATGGTGATTGTGTCGGTTGGATGCTTGGCCGCCGTCTTGTTACCTTTTTTGCCTGCTGTCGATGTCGCCGTAGTTTCGCGATCGGAATCGCGCAGATCGGCCGGTGTTTTGTCCGGGCGCAATGTCTTAAGGCTGGGCTGGCGCAGCAGATCGTGATTGCCGATGCCGCGATAGAACACTTCGGCTACGACGCTGGGTTTGATCCATAACGCACCACGCAGCAGCGGATCGATGGCCGCCAACGGCACTGGCGGTGTTTTCTTTCCTCCGGTCGCCAGCGTGCGCGCGAGTTCACCCAGCTGCGCATCGTTGAAGCCGGTGCCGACCCGGCCCGCGTAGATCCAGCCGCGCGCGGTGTCGGGATCAGGCCTTGCGAGTAAAAGCGAGCCGAATCCGGTGCGGCTGCCCTTCGGTGCGGTGTAGCCGACCACGGCGAACTCGTCGCTTTCCAGTCGTTTGATTTTCAGCCAGTCGTCGCCGCGGCCGGCGCGGTAGCCGCCGTCCGCGCGCTTGCAGACGATGCCCTCGAGCTTTTGCTGATTGGCCATTTCCAGCGCCGCCTCGCCGTTGCCGACGCTGTGGCTGCTGAAGGCCAAGGGATGCGAAGCGTGCGCGAGGACGCGCTTGAGCAGCGCCTTGCGATCGATCAGCCCGACGCGGGTCAGGTCCATGCCTTCGAAGTAGGGCAGATCGAACATCATGTACGCCAGCGGCTTCTGCGCATCGCCGGACAATGTTTTTTGCAGCGCGTTGAAATCGCTGTGGCCTTTTTCATCGAGCGCGATCAGCTCGCCATCGAAGTGTGCGGAGGACAGACCCAGCGCTTCGATCGCCTGGACGATTTCCGGCAGCTTGTCATTCCACGGCAGGCCGTTGCGCGACCACAGGCGCACCTTGCCGTCGGCGATGGTGGTGAGAATGCGGTAGCCGTCCCATTTGACCTCGTGAATCCAGTCGCTGCCCGTGGGCGGATGCTCGCGCAGCGTGGCCAGCTGCGGCTTGAAGAAGTCGCCGTTCGGGCGTGACTTGACGGCTCCATGGAGTGCGGCGGCGAACTTGCCCAGGGTCCAGCGTGCCGCGGCTTTGGGCTTGGGCGCAGCCTTTTTTCGCGCCACCGATTTTTTCGCAGCCACTTTGGACGTCGTCGTTTTCGCTGCCTTCAGCG
>CBAAAD010000438.1:0-2954 GCA_964658785.1 uncultured Methylobacterium sp. | reverse complement strand
CACCGTCTTGTCCTTGAACCGACAAAGATCGCGTATCACGCATTGCGGACAGTCCGGCTTGCGCGCCTTGCACACGTAGCGGCCGTGCAGGATCAGCCAGTGGTGGGCGTCCATCTTGAACTCGTCCGGGATCACCTTGACCAGCTTGTCCTCGACCGCGCGCACGTCTTTGCCGGGCGCCAGACCCGTGCGATTGGAGACGCGAAAGATATGCGTATCGACTGCCATGGTCGGTTCGCCAAACGCGGTGTTGAGCACGACGTTCGCGGTTTTTCGACCCACGCCTGGCAGTGCCTCCAGCGCGGTGCGGTCGCGCGGCACGTCGCCATCGTGCTGATCGATCAGCCGCCGGCATAGCGCGATGACATTCTTCGCCTTGGCATTGAACAAGCCGATGGTGCTGATGTAGCGCTTCAACCCGTCTTCGCCGAGATCGAAAATGGCCTGCGGTGTGTTGGCGACCGGGTAGAGCTTCTTGGTCGCCTTGTTCACGCCCACATCGGTGGCCTGCGCCGACAGCACCACGGCGATCAGCAGTTCGAACGGCGTGCTGTACGCCAGTTCGGTGGTGGGATGCGGATTGAGTTCGCGCAGGCGTGAAAAGAGTTCGATGACGTCGGCGCGCTTCATGGTTCGGATTTCATGGTTTGGTGGTTGGTTTCCTGGCCTTGGCGCGGGCGAGCGCTTCGAGCACCGGATTGCCCTGCACGGCGCGCTCGGCCACGGCGGCCTTGTGCGCCGCCAGCTCGGCATCACGCTGCTGGCGTTGCTTTTCCAGCCGGGCTTCACGTCGCTGGAAGTGTTCACGCGCAGTGTTGGCGTGTGTTGCGTCGATCTGCGCCGCGGGCATCGGCAGCAGCACGATGCAGTCGACCGGGCAGGCGGGTACGCACAGCTCGCAGCCGGTGCAGTCGTCGGCGATGACGGTATGCATCATTTTGGGCGCGCCCACGATGGCATCGACCGGGCACGCCTGGATGCATTTGGTGCAGCCGATGCAATCGGCCTCGACAATACGTGCCAGCGCGCGCGGCTTCTCGACGCCGTGATCCGGGTTCAGCGGCTCGACCGGTTGATTCAACAGCGAAGCGAGTTGCTCGATGCCTGCTGCGCCACCGGGTGGGCATTGATTGATACGCGCTTCGCCGCGCGCTATCGCCTCGGCATACGGTCGGCAGCCGTGGTATCCGCACTGCTCACACTGCGTCTGCGGCAGGATGGCATCGATGCGGTCGGCGAGCGTGAGAGGAGGCGATTCGATATTCACCATCGCATTGTAACGACGGGCGACCTGATGCGATGCCTGGATAGACCAGCTTTCGTGTTGCGCCGGCGGCTTGAATCATCGAGCGATCGCCGCATGTATTTGGTACACCTTTCGTCAGATCGAGGAATCATCATGAAAATAGGCATCATCGGCGCCGGCCAGATCGGCGGCACGCTGGCTCGACGCTTCACCGAGCTCGGCCATCAGGTTTCCATCGCCAATTCGCGCGGACCGGCCTCGCTGGCCGACGTGGTAGCAAAGACCGGCGCCAAGGCGGTGACGGCGCACGAAGCGGCGCGCGCGGGCGACGTGGTTGTCGTGACGATCCAGCAATCGCGCATCCCGGAGCTGCCCAAGGATCTCTTTGCCGGCGTGCACGAAAGCGTCGCGGTGATCGACACCGGCAATTACTATCCGCGCGAGCGCGACGGCCGCATCGAAGGTATCGAGGGCGGCCTGATCGAGAGCCGCTGGGTCGAACAGCAGCTGGGCCGGCCGGTGATCAAGGCGTTCAACAATATCTACGCCAAGAGCCTCGGTGAGAAAGGCACGCCGGAGGGTACGGCCGGACGCGTGGCGCTGCCCGTCGCCGGCGACGAAGCGGCCGCCAAGGCCGCCGTGCTGAAGCTGGTCGAGGAGCTGGGCTTCGATGCCGTCGACGCAGGCGGCCTCGATGAGTCGTGGCGCCAGCAGCCCGGCACGCCGGTCTATTGCAAGGACTACGACGCGGCCGGCGTGCGCAAGGCCTTGTCCGAAGCGAGCCGGCAGCGTACGGCGCAGTGGAGCGGCACCGAAAACAGCCCGGGTACGTTTGAATCTCCGGCGTGATTTTGGCGTAGCTCAACAAAAAGCCGGCTGCTTTGAGGCAGCCGGCTTTCTATTTGACGCAATCGTTTTCAAAGCGATTAACGAACAGTAGCACCCGGCGCGGCGCCCTGGTCGGCGTCGAGGAGAAACAGATCGCTGCCGCCGTCACCGGCGGAAAGAATCATGCCTTCGGACAGGCCGAAGCGCATCTTGCGCGGCGCGAGGTTGGCGATGAAAACCACGTTGCGGCCGACGAGTTTTTCCGGCTCGGCGTACGCGGCGCGAATGCCGGAGAAGATCTGGCGCGTGCCGAGGCTGCCGGCGTCCAGTTCGAAGCGCAGCAGCTTGTCCGAGCCTTCCACGAATTCGCAGGCGGTGACCTTGCCGATGCGCAGATCGAGCTTGGCAAAGTCGTCGATGGAAACGATCGACGTTGATGCGGCGGCTTCGCCGCTGGCGGGCTGGCTGGTGTTCATGGGCTTGCTGGATTCCTTGGGCTTTTTAGTGGGCGCTGCCTTCACCGGCGGCTCGCCGGCGGGAGCTCCCAGCGATTCCTTCGAGGCTTCGACCATGGCTTCGACATGCTTCGGATCAATGCGCGCGAGCAGCGACTCAAACGGCTGGATCGTATGGCCGAACAGCGTGCGGCGCGCTTCGTCGAAGCTGCTGATCGGCGCCGCGAGAAACTGTTCGGCAGCGGCAACGGTTGCCGGCAGGATCGGCTTGAGCAAGCCGGCCAGCAGGCGAAAACCATTCAGCGCCAGCGTGCAGACCTGCTGCAGTTCGTCGCGGCGGCTGTCGTCTTTGGCTATCAGCCACGGCGCGTTGGCCGCGATGTAGCCGTTGACCAGATCGGCGATGGTGACGAAGCGGCGGGTGA
>CBAAAD010000437.1:0-2985 GCA_964658785.1 uncultured Methylobacterium sp. | reverse complement strand
GATCACGTCGCCGTCAAGGCCGACGTACTTGCGCCAGTAGTCAGTGATGCCCGCTTCCACCGCCACGCGCGCGCGGCACCAGCCGGGCAGCACGCCTTCGCGGTATTCCAGCGGCTGCGCGTCGAACACTTCGGCGCACGGCATCGAGACCACGCGCACGGGCACGCCCTGCTGCGCCAGCGAGCGCATCGCTTCCATCGCCAGCTCCACCTCGGAACCCGTGGCGATGATGATCGCCTTGAACTTGGTGTCCAGCGGGTCGGACAGCACGTAGCCGCCGCGCGCAATGTCGGCGACCTGCTGCTCGCTGCGCTGCTGATGCTTCAGCGTCTGCCGCGAAAAGATCAGGCAGCTCGGCGCACCGGCGCGCTCGATCGCCAGCTTCCAGCACATTGCCGACTCCACCGCATCGCACGGACGCCACAGATGATTGTTGGGGATGTAGCGCAGCGTAGCCATGTGCTCGACCGGCTGATGGGTCGGGCCGTCTTCACCCAGGCCGATCGAGTCGTGCGTGTAGACGTGGATGTTGTGCGCGGGAATCAGCGCACTCATGCGCACGGCGTTGCGCGCATAGTCGGAAAAGACCAGGAACGTCGCGTCGTACGGAATGAAGCCGCCGTGCAGCGCCACGCCGTTGGCAATCGCCGTCATGCCGAACTCGCGCACACCGTAGTGCACGTAGTTGCCGTCCTTTTCGCTGATGTCGATGCTGCCCTTCCACTTGGTCAGGTTGGAGCCGGCCAGGTCGGCTGATCCGCCCAGCAGCTCCGGCAGCAGCGGACCGAATGCATCCAGCGCCATCTGCGATGCCTTGCGCGAGGCAACTTCCGGCCCCTCGCTCTGCATCTTGGCGACGTACGCGTGGGACTTCTCGGCCCAGTCGGCGGGCAATGTGCCTGAGACCCGACGCTTCAGTTCAGCGGCGAGGTCGGGATGCGCGGCAGCGTAGGCGTCGAAGATCGCATTCCACTCCTGCTCGCGCTTGGCGCCAACCTCTTTCGCATCCCAGCCGGCGTAAATGTCGGTGGGAATCTCGAACGGCGCGTAGTGCCAGTTGAGCTGCTCGCGCGCCGCGGCGATTTCGCTCTTGCCCAGCGCGGCGCCGTGGCTCTCTTCCTTGCCCTGCTTGTTGGGCGCGCCGAAGCCGATGATCGTTTTGCAGCAGATCAATGTCGGTTTGTCGATCGTTGCGGTCGCCTGGGTCAGGGCCTGTTTGATGGCCTCGGCATCGTGGCCATCGACATGGCGGATCACGTTCCAGCCATAAGCTTCGAAGCGCGCCGGCGTGTCGTCGGTAAACCAGCCGTGCACCTCACCATCGATCGAGATGCCGTTGTCGTCATAGATCGCCACCAGCTTGCCGAGCTTCCACGTGCCGGACAGCGAAGCGGCTTCGTGAGATATACCCTCCATCAGGCAGCCGTCGCCGAGAAACACGTAGGTGTGATGGTCGACCACGGCATGACCGGGGCGATTGAAGTGGGCACCCAGCGCCTTTTCGGCCAGTGCAAAACCCACCGCGTTGGCCAGGCCCTGGCCAAGTGGACCGGTGGTGGTTTCCACTCCCGGCGTTTCGTTGGCTTCGGGGTGCCCGGCGGTGCGGGAATGCAGCTGGCGGAAACGCTTGAGCTCGCCGATCGGCAGGTCGAAGCCGGTCAAATGCAGCAACGCGTACTGAAGCATGGAGCCGTGGCCGTTGGACAGCACAAAGCGGTCGCGGTTGAGCCACTTCGGGTTGGACGGGTTGAACTGCAGAAAATCGTTCCACAGCACCTCGGCGATATCCGCCATACCCATCGGCATACCCGGATGGCCGGAATTGGCGGCCTCGACGGCGTCCATGGCGAGGGCGCGCACGGCGTTGGCAAGTTCGCGGCGGGTAGTCATCGGCAGATCTCCAGAGGGCTCGGCAAAACGTGAATTGTCGCCGATCAGCCAACCGCTGTCGCCCGTAGAAACCGTCGCCAGGATGCGCCGTCACGCCAACTGCACGCTGACATTGTTGCGTGACAGCAAAAAATCCGCGAATTAACTCATCCTTAATTTCTCAAATGCGAATACCGCTGGCCTTCAGACTTCCAAGTGTTAAATGCGTGTTGTGCGATCCCCGCGCACCACCGTCGAACGCATCCCCAGGCGCTCGCGGGTTGTTGCCTAAAACCAAGCATAAGAATTTAAGAAAGGAGTTTTCCATGAAAAAGACACTACTCGCCCTCGCCCTGGTAACCACTGGTCTGGTGACCGCTCCTGCCTTCGCACAGGACGCCGCAGCGCCGGCCGCCGGTGGTAACTACCAGTCCAGCCAGGCCATCGGCACCGGCAACTGGTTTGTCGATCTGAGCGCCGGCCGCACCGATGGCTACAGCAAGAACAGCGATTTCGGCAGCGGTTTCAGCAATGGCTCCGGCGGTCTATTCAGCAACAAGAACGGTCGCCGCACGGGTTACGGTGCGCTCGGCGGTTACCGCTGGAAGGTCGGCCCGGATCTCGGCCTCGGCCTGGAAGCGGGCTACACCGACCTCGGTAACTACAAGCTCAGCAACATTGGCGGCGGCAACGGCCCGGTCAATCAGAGCAGCCGCCAGAACGCCCTGCGTGGCTGGCTGGTGGGTGCCAACGGTCGTATCAACCTGATGCCGCAGTGGTACATCAGCGCGCACGGCGGCTACTTCCACGCCAATAACGACGGCGGCGCCTACAACGACACGCTCAGCCAGGATCTTTTCCACGGCGGCGATCGCGGCGGCTACTACGGCGGCATCGGCACGGGCTGGGATATCAACGAGCATTTCGGCGTCGGCGTGAAGTACGACTACTACCACGTGTCGGCCGGCAACGTTCATGACACACCGACCAACTCGGACTTCAGCGTGCGTCGTTCCACCGGCATCGTGTCAGTGGACGCCGAGTACCGCTTCTAATCCAAGCAAAGCGTTGGAAAAAGACCAGCGACACCATGAAACGGGCGCCCCAGGGCGCCCG
>CBAAAD010000436.1:0-2993 GCA_964658785.1 uncultured Methylobacterium sp. | reverse complement strand
CGACTCTCCGCACTACAGCACGCCGCGACGCTCCTGATCGCGCTCGATGCTTTCGAACAGCGCCTGGAAATTACCTTCGCCGAAGCCCTCGTTGCCCTTGCGCTGGATGATCTCGAAAAAGATCGGGCCGATGCTGTTCTGGGTGAAGATCTGCAGCAGCTTGCGCTGCTTGGTTTCCTTGTCGGCGTCGATCAGGATCTTGTTCTTGCGCAGGCGCGGCACGTCTTCGCCGTGGTTCGGCACGCGCAGGTCGATCACGTCGAAATAGGTGTCTGGGGTATCGAGGAACTCGACACTCTGCGCGCGCATCTTTTCCACCGTGTCGTAGATGTCGTCAGTAAAGCAGGCGATGTGCTGGATGCCCTCGCCCTTGTACGCGTCGAGGTATTCGTTGATCTGCGACTTCGGATCGTTCGACTCGTTGAGCGGAATGCGCACCACGCCATCGGGAGCCGTCATGGCTTTGGATACCAGGCCGGTCTTGACGCCCTTGATGTCGAAGTAGCGGATCTCGCGGAAGTTGAACAGCCGCTCGTAGTAGTCCGACCACTTCTGCATATTGCCGAAGTAGAGGTTGTGCGTGAGGTGGTCGATGAAGGTGAGCCCGAAACCGCTGGGGTTCGGATCGGCACCGACGATGGGCGCGTAATCGCCGTCGTAGATGCTGCCGGCGCTGCCGTAGCGGTCGACCAGATACAGCATGCAGTCGCCAATACCCTTGACCACCGGCGCATCGACCGCCTTGCTGGCGGCCTTGTGCGTGATCTCTTCGCCGCCGTTGCCGAGCACGGTTTTCAGCACATCGGCCGCAGGGTGCTTGAAGCGGATGGCAAAGCCGCAGGCGCACGGGCCGTGTGCGTTGGCAAAATCCGCAGCGAAGGATTCGGGATCTTCGTTGAGCAGAAAGTTGACGCCGTTCTGGCGATACACGGTGATCGGCCGCGACGTGTGCTTGAGCACCGCGCTGAAGCCCATCTTGCCGAACAGGGCATGCAGCTCGGCCGCGCGACCGGCGGGCGCGGCGAATTCGACAAATTCAAATCCGTCGATACCCATGGGGTTGTCGAAGGTGGTGACCTGCATACCGAGATTGGGCTGGGCGTTCATGGCAAGCTCCTGAGGTTGGTTACGCCAGTCATGGCAAGCTCCTGCTGACGTGGATCACGCCATTCGTGGCGCTCTCCCGCTATCCGTTGGATGATGGCGAAAAGCGACGCAAGCATGCGCGGGCTTCCGCAAAGAATCTGCGTAGGCTCCGTTATAGTTACATATGAAACCATTTGCAAGGACGATTGCAGCATGCCCGCCTCTCCGATCCCGAAATCCGCGTCCGCCAAACCTGCCGCCACGAAACCGCTGCATGCAGAAAAACCGGGAGAGCACGCGCCGATTGAGCTGGAGAACTTTCTGCCGTACCGGCTTTCGATCCTGTCCAACACGGTGAGCCAGGCGATCGCCGATGATTATCAGCAGCGCTACGATCTGGGCGTGACCGAATGGCGGGTGATGGCCGTGCTGGCACGTTTCGACGGCTTGTCGGCACGTGAGGTGGCCGAGCGTACCGCGATGGACAAGGTCGCCGTCAGCCGCGCTTTATCGAGGTTGGTGACGTCCGGACGCGTCAGCCGCAGCATCCACAGCAACGACAAGCGCCGCTCCGTACTGGGGCTGACGGCCGCCGGGTGGCTGATCCATGACGACGTGGCGCCGATGGCGCGGGCACGCGAGCGCCAGGTGCTGGCCAAGCTCGACGCCGAGGAGCGCCTATGGCTGGAGCGGATTTTGAACAAGCTCGATGGCCGGGTGTCTGATTGATTCCTTCGGTGATGGATACCGCCGAACTCCCTGAGATGGCGATTATTTTTTGACTTTCTGGCATGCCATGACTTCCGCTGGCGACAGCGCCGTGCTGTTGCCGCTGATCGTGTGGATAGCGCTCTGGCTCGTCGTTCCGGCGGAAACGCGGCACGACGGCTTGCGCTGGGCGCTTGCCGTGTGCGCCTGCGCTGGCGGTGTGGTGCTGTCGAAGCTGCTGTTCATGGGCTGGGGCATCGGCCTGCACGGGCTGGACTACACCGGCTTCAGCGGACACAGCGCGATGAGCATGCTGGTGTGGCCGACCACCGCCGCCCTGCTGACGCGACGAGCCAGGCTGACCTGGCGCGCCATCAACATCGGCTTGGGCGTGCTGCTCGCGCTCGGCATCGCCGTTTCGCGGGTTGTCCTGAGAGCCCACAGCGTGTCGGAAGTGATCCTCGGGTCGGGCTACGGTTTGCTGATATGCGCTGTTTTGTTATGGGAGCAACCAGCCACACAAAAGATTTCTGCGCGCGCCATCGCCCTGTTCGCCGGCATGGGCATGCTGATCGCGCTGACCTGCTATGGACGCGTGTTTCCTTCGCAGCACATTTTGAAACGGGTGGCGCTGGAGTTAAGTGGGCACGACAAAGCGTTCATGCGGACGATGCCGCTTCGCTGAGTGGCCGGCGCGTCAGGAAAACGCTGTTCGCCGTCACATCCCGCAGCCGTTCGCCCTGAGCGTAGGCCAAAGGCCGAAGTCGAAGGGTTACTCGCGAATTCAGCTCCGCAACCCTTCGACTCCGCTGCGCTACGCTCAGGGCGAACGATTGGGGGTGCTACACGGGATGATTGGCGTCAGCAAGATTTATCGTGACGTCTTGATCAACGACGCCTCAGGCGCCGCGCGGCTGCAGGGTGGTACGCACCTCAAAGAGTTCAGGGAAAAACTCCAGCTCCAGCGCCTTCTTCAGGAAGGACACGCCCGACGAGCCGCCCGTGCCGCGGCGGAAGCCGATGATTCGCTGCACCGTGCGCAGGTGGCGAAAGCGCCACAGCTGAAACTGCGTTTCCAGATCGACGAAGTCCTCGCACAGGGCGTACTCGCGCCAGTAGCGGTCGGTATCGCCGTAGACGCGCTCGAACACCGGCAGCAGGTCGGCATCGGACGCGTGCGGCTCGGCCCAGTCGCGCTC
>CBAAAD010000435.1:2529-3008 GCA_964658785.1 uncultured Methylobacterium sp. | reverse complement strand
TCTCGGAAACGCTGTCCGGTATATCGACCACGAGATCGCAGTTGCCGAGCGGATCGACCGCGCTGCCGAATGCCCGTTTCAGGAATCCGGAATTGACGTAGGACATCCAGTAGAACCCAATTGTCGTATGCATGGCCGTGGCCAGCACCTTGACGATCTGGTTGTCGATACCGTCGCCATTGCGGTCCGAAAACGGCATGTTGGCAGGGTCCGCACACGCGGTCAGCGGCCGCATCTGCTGATGCAGGGCGGCCTGTTTTGCGGCGTTCTGTTCGGCCGCCGTCATCTCGTTGAAGTTTCGGTCGAGGTTGTAATAAGTCTTTTCTTGCGCCGATGCCAAGCCGGCCATCGTCAACGCGAGGCATCCAGCGGATATTGCCATTGCGAATTTCATGTCATCGACCGCATTTTGAAAGGGCCTTTCACGTTCGTTGGTGACACGCGACGTTTTCGCCATCGAAGCCGGGGTTGCACAAGGC
>CBAAAD010000435.1:0-2519 GCA_964658785.1 uncultured Methylobacterium sp. | reverse complement strand
CAACCCCGGCCCGACTTCAGCATGCAGCGGTGGTTTGTACCATTCTACAAATCAACGGTGCACCTCTTCACTTTGTGGCTGGGGCGTCCGCGACAGCCTGGTGCTCCGGTCCGCCCAAGCGGAACGTGTACAGGGTGCCACCCTGCGGCACGAGGTTGAGGTTGGTGGACTTGGCCATGGCGGTCGCACCGATCGCGCCGTACTTGTCGCTGAAGTTCAGACCCGCAGTAACCGGCAGGCCGCTCCAGCCACCGATGCCGGCGAACACCGACACATACTGCTGGCCGTTGATCTTGTAGCTGATCGGGTTGCCGATGATGCCCGAGCCCAGTTTGCGCATCCACAAGACCTTGCCGGTCTTGGCATCCACCGCCCGGAAGTCACCCAGCATGTCGCCGTAGAAGACCACGCCGCCAGCTGTGGCCAGCGCACCACTCCAGGTCTGGTACTTGTTGGGGTTTTTCCACACGATTTTGCCGGTGTCGACATCGAACGCCTGGAACTGGCCCGCAAGGCCCGGCGTCGGCTCGTACATGTACACATTGGCGAACGCGTAACCCGATCCCTGTTGCGTGCTGGTGCGCTTCAGCGGCGTATCCTCCATGCACCACTGGTTGGTGGGCACGTAGAACACCTGCGGGTTGCTCGGATCCACCGCCACCGGCTGCTCATCCTTGCCGCCCATGGCCGTCGGACAAGCCTGTACGGCTTTGTCTACCGCAAACGGCGAGTGCGCCTTGACCTTGATCGGGCGATCCGTGCCGCCCACGTCGATCTTCTCGGCCCAGTTGACCGGAACGAAGTTGTGCGCGCGCAGCAGCTGTCCGGTACGGCGGTCCAGCACGTACGCGAAGCCGTTGCGGTCGAAATGCACCAGCACCGGGCGATTCTTCTGGCCATCAATATCCATATTGACGAGCACACTTTCGTTGACAGCGTCGTAGTCCCACTCGTCGAACGGCGTCAGCTGATAGGCCCACACCATTTCACCCGTGGAAGCGTTGCGCGCGATGAGCGAAAGCGACCACTTGTTGTCCTGAGTGCCGTCGTTGCACTTTTCCCACGTGTCGTACTTGCAGCGATACGAGGGGCTCCACGTGCCCGGATTGCTGGTGCCGTAGTAGATCAGGTTCAACTTCGCGTCGTAGCTGATCCAGCCCCACACGGTCGCGCCGCCGCGGGTGTGCTCATCCCCTGGATACTCATCAACGCCGCGGAAGGTTTTCAGGGTGCCGTGCTTCGGTACGGCCTTGTTGGTGTCTGCCGTCATGCCGACGTCTTTGGCCGTGCCGTTGTTGAAGAAACCCCAGACCTTCTTGCCGTCGTCAATCGAGTAGGCCGCGACGCTGCCACGTGCCGCAAGCTCCGCACCGCCGTAACCGATGATGATGTTTTTGCCGGCAATCACGCCCGCGCCCGTCATCGTCTGACCTTTTTCCGGAGACGCAAGCTTGTCGCTCCAGTCCACCTTGCCCGTCACGGCATCCAGCGCAATCAGGTAGCCGTCGAGGGTATGGAAGATCACCTTGCCGTCGGCATAGTTGAGGCCGCGGTTAACCGTATCGCAGCAGGCGATAGCGACGGCGCTGTCGTCACGGCCGTCCTTCTTGACGTAGTTCCAGACCGTCACCGGGTTATCCGGGTTGGACAGATCCAGCGCCTGCACGACATTTGGCCAGCCGCTGACCAGGAACATCATCGGCTTGCCGTTAACGTCCACAACGATCGGCTGGCCTTCCTGGCCACGCATGGAGCTGAGCGCCTGACTCCACATGAATTGCATGTTGCCCGCGTTGCTGGTGTCGATCTGCTTCAGCGGACTGAAACGCGTCAACTCGTTGTTGCGACCCGGCGCGGGCCACAAGTCCGGGTTCGCTGCGCTCTTGGCAACGCCTTCTGTCGCGCTCATATCGCCTGTCTGGGCCACCGCCGTTGCGCCGACAACCAAACCCAGGCTGGCCAGCAAGACGACGCCCCACCTGACCCGCCGCGAACGGCTACTGTTTTGAGAACTCATGGTGATTTCCTCTCCTCTGCATGTCACTGAAAATCATTCTGGACATTGATCCAGGGATAGCCGCATAACGGCTTTTTTGTTTCTGTAGCACCCCGGCTGCACGGCTATTCGCAACCGCACCCCGGCGACCCGCACGCAGCCGCTTTATTACTCAGTCGGTAGCTGCAGATTGCGTGCCAGATTCCAATATGGAAATAGCGCCTAGATTCAACGCATTGGAGACACCACTGCGGGGTGGTCTCGATGGGTGTCACGAATCCGGTACATCGTTGTACCGGTCACATGACAACAATCAAAGAAGAGGCGGAGTGAGTTCATCGCAGGGGAAGTTGAGCGCGGCATTGACCCGCTCACCGGCGGCGGCGTGCTTGTTCCCACGCAGCTACAGCGTGTGGCCACACGAGCACGACTATTTGCCAAACTGCTTCGACAGGCAAAACCTGATCGAAGCTCTGGACTTCGATCAGCCGGACGGCGGACGCCCACCGGCAATCAGATCGAG
>CBAAAD010000434.1:0-3033 GCA_964658785.1 uncultured Methylobacterium sp. | reverse complement strand
CGCTTGCGCGCCGCCTCGATATAGATCGACAGCTGCTCGCGCACCGCCTGCTGGCCAAGGTATTCGGCCAGGCGCCGCGGGCGGATGGTGGCTTCGAGAGCCGCGTCATCGAGTTGGGCGGCCGGCGTGATGATGCGATGCTCGGTCATGGATTGGCTCGCATCGGATTGATAAATTTCAAACCCGCGTAATCTTTTTCGTTGTCCGTTACGACCACGCAATCGTTGGTCGCGGCTATGGCAGCTATCATCGTGTCGAACGCGCTGCGCGGCTTACCCTGTCGTTTGCCATCAGCCATCAACAAAGCCCAGGCTGTGCCTGCATCGACATCAAAAACGAGCACTCGACCAGCGAAAAGTTGACTGGGTCCCTCTGGACCGGAAAACCACCAGTCTAGTTCGCGGCGCTTTTTACCCTCGGGCATTTCCCATATCCCGCGAGCTATCTCGGCCACAGTAAGCGCACTGATGAACAAATCCTCATCCCGCTGTTCCGCCATCCATTCGAGCAGCGTGGCTGACGGCCGAGGCTTGACTATGCTGCTGATGATATTGGTGTCGAGCAGATAACGCGTCACAGCTTGATCTTACGGCCTGTGCCGCGAGGATGCGCAAGCTTCAAATCCGCCCCCACCAGGGGCGAGCGCCGTAACGCCGCAAGCACTCCACCTTTGTTTGACACCTCATCCTTGATCGCTTTCGCAAGCTCGATGCGCAATTCCGCTGCGGCCGGATCGGACTCAGCCAGGCGTTTAGCCAACGAGCGAATCAAGACGCGGTCTGTATCCAGCCCCAGCACATCGAAACGACTCATGCCCCGCTCGCTCAGGCGGTGTCGGTAATTGCGCAATGCGCGTTTCTGAGCCGAATCGTTCATATAGCCAGAAATATATCAGGAAATCCCTCCCGATATCGCGGGCTCGTCAAATCTCCACCTGCGCGCCCAGCTCGATCAGCCGATTGCCCGGAATCTGGAAGAACGCGGTGGCCGGCAGCGCGTTGCGCGCCATGAACACGAACAGCTTGTCACGCCACAGCGCCATGCCCGGGCGACGACGATCGGCCACGATATTTTCGCGCGACAGGAAGAACGTCGTGTCCATCATGTCGAACATCAGGCCCTCGCGGCTGCAGTCCATCAGCGCCTGTGGAATGTTTGGATATTCCGCAAAGCCGAAATGCAGCTCCAGCGCGTAAAACTCGTCGCCCATCGCAATGAGATTGATGCGCTCGGAGCGCTCGGCTACCGGCGTTTCCAGCATTTCCACCGTCAGCAGCACATTGCGCTCGTGCAGGACCTTGTTGTGCTTGAGGTTGTGCAGCAGCGCGCTGGGCACCGAATTCTGGTTGCCGGTGAGAAACACCGCCGTACCGGGCACACGCAGCGGCGGATGCTGGCTGATGTTTTCGATGAATGGTTTCAGCGCCAGGCCCGACTGCTTGATCTCGCGCAGCACCAGCTCGCGGCCCCGCCGCCAGGTGGTCATCATGGCGAAAACCACCACACCCAGCGCCAGCGGGAACCAGCCGCCGTATTCGATCTTGATCAGGTTGGCGCTGAAGAACGACAGGTCGATGATCAAAAACAGTGCGCCGACCGTGATCACCGCGGCCAGATTCCAGCGCCACTGATAGCGCGCCACCACCAGCGCCAGCAGCGAGGTAATCGCCATGGTGCCGGTTACTGCGATGCCGTAAGCCGCGCTGAGGTTGTCCGACGAACGGAAGCCCAGCACCGCCAGCATCACCATGATCAGCAGGAAATAGTTCACCCAAGGTACGAACACCTGACCGGACATCTCGTTCGACGTATGCACAACCGCCATGCGCGGCGAGTAGCCCAGCGACATCGCCTCGCGCGTCATCGAGAAGGCGCCGGAAATCACCGCCTGCGACGCAATCACCGTCGCCATGCAGGCCAGTATGATCATCGGCACCTTGAGCAGGTCCGGCACCATGCGGAAAAACGGGTTGTCGATCGTGCTGGGCTCTGCCAGCAGCATCGCGCCCTGACCAAAATAGTTCAGCAGCAGCGCGGGCAGTACAAAACTGAACCAGGCAAGCCGTATCGGCTTTTTGCCGAAGTGCCCCATGTCGGCGTACAACGCCTCGGCACCGGTAATGGCCAGCACCACACCGCCCAGCGCAATAAAACCCTGAAAGCCGTGGTGCTGAAAAAACCACACGGCGTGGCGCGGATCGATCGCGGCCAATACGCGTGGATTGATCATGATCATGCGCACGCCAAACAGCGCAATCACCACGAACCAGACCACCATGATCGGCCCGAAAAGTTTGCCCACGCGCTCGGTGCCGCTGCGCTGGATGGTGAAAAGACCCAGCAGAATAATCAGCGTGATGGGCACCACCCAGTGCGCCAGGTTGGGCGCGACCACTTTCAGGCCTTCCACCGCCGACAGCACCGAAATCGCCGGCGTAATGACGCCATCGCCGTAGAAAAGCGACGCGCCGAAAATACCCAGAATCGCCAGCACCCAGCGCAGGTTGGGCCGGTCGCGCACGCTGCGCTGAGCCAGCGCCATCAGCGCCATGATGCCGCCCTCGCCCTTGTTGTCGGCGCGCATGATGAAGACCACGTACTTCAGCGACACCACCAGAATCTGCGCCCAGAAAATCAGCGACAGCACGCCGAAGATGCTTTCCGGCGTCGGCTTCATGCCGTCGTGGGTCAAGGTGACCTGAAGCGTGTAAAGCGGGCTGGTGCCGATATCGCCGTAAACCACGCCGATCGCACCCAGCGCGAGCACGGCGAGCCGGCGACGCATATCGGTCGTGCCGTCGCCCTGCGGTATTGCCTGAGTCACGGAATCAACCTCCCAACGCGGCGCGCAGCGCCTTGCGAATAATGGCCTCGGCGGTGTCGCCGTCGGCTGCCACTTTTTGTACCAGCCGCGTCACTTCGGCCGGTTTGTAACCGAGCTGCTGCAGGGCAACCGTCGCCTCACCGGCAGCATCGAGCGGCAAGTCCGCGCCGTGGACCCGGGTTCCGGGCATGCTGGTGAGCCCGTCGACG
>CBAAAD010000433.1:0-3044 GCA_964658785.1 uncultured Methylobacterium sp. | reverse complement strand
CTGGTTGTAGTTGCGTGCGCTGGCCAGCGGCCGGTTGATCGGCAACTGCTGGTTATTGACGCCCAGCCGGTAGGTCTGCGTGTCGGGATAGGAAAACAATCGCCCCTGCAGGAGCCTGTCCTCCGACGCTTCGATACCCGGCACCATGCGCACGGGTGCGAAAGCCGACTCTTCGGTTTCCTGGAAAAAATTATCCGGGATGCGGTCGAGCGTCATCGTGCCGAGCTTGGTTTCAGGAATGTTCGGCCAGACCTTGGTCGCATCCAGCGGATCAAATGCAAAGCCTGCCAGCTGCGCCGGTTTCAGCACCTGCACGTAGAGATCCCACTTGGGATAGTTCTTGGCGGCAATGGCGTCGTACAGATCGTGCGTGAGGTTATTGAAATCCTTGCCCTGCACGACCTCCGCTTCCTTGGCCGTCAGGTTCTTGATGCCCTGCACGCTTTTCCAATGAAACTTCACGTAACTGACATCGCCGTGGTCGTTGACCATCTTGAACGCATGCACGCCGAACCCGTCCATCGTCCGGTACGAGGCTGGCGTACCGTAGTCGGAATAAACCCAGGTCAACATCTGCGTCGACTCCGGCTGATGCGAGAAGAAATCGAAGAAACGGTTAGGGTCCTGGCGATTGGTGATCGGTGATGGCTTCAACGAATGCACCATGTCCGGAAACTTGATGGCGTCGCGGATAAAAAACACCGGCAGATCGTTACCGACCAGATCCCAGTTGCCCTGCTCGGTATAGAACTTGGTGGCGAAGCCGCGCGGGTCGCGCAGCGTTTCGGGCGATCCCGAGGGATGAATCACGGTGGAGAACCGCACGAATACCGGCGTGCGCTTGCCCGCCGCCGACAGCAGCTTGGCGCTGGTCAGGCCGCTGAAATCGCCCGCCGAAACGAATTCGCCATGCGCGCCGGTTCCTCTGGCATGCACCACGCGTTCGGGAACGCGCTCGCGGCCGAAATGCTGCAGTTTTTCGATCAACTGCGCATCCTGCAGCAAGGTCGGGCCCTCGGGACCGGCGGTCAGCGAATTCTGGTTGTCGCCCACCGGCGCACCGTTGTCGCGCGTCATCACCGTTTGCGCGTACGCTCCACCGCCGATAAAACACGCGGAGAAGAAAGCTATTGCAACCGCAACTTTTCTTGCACTCAGACCATCCATAAAATTAGACCTTTCCCCAAGACGGCTCTCTCGGACCGTCGGCTCTCGCGCTCAAGCGTAGGTGAGTGCGTCCAGCCGAGGAAATTGATTTTCCCTGTCTTTACGATAGCTGTTGACTATCATCCTGAAGACAATCAATAGAAAAAAGATAAGGAAAGCTGGCTGCCCTTGTCGCGACTTTTTGTCTTTCAGCCGCCCAAACGCTGCCTCGACATGCCGTGCAGCTGCAGGGCGAAAGCCACGCCGCTGCCGTCGTCGAGATTGCGCGCCGTAGCGACGCCCTGGTGGCGTTCGGCGACCAGCCGCACCACGTACAGACCCAGTCCCAGATGCGGCACGTCGCCCGGCGTGGTCTTGTCGCGCAGACTGACCAGGGTGTCGAACAGGCGACCCTGCATGGCTTCGGGCAGCAGCGGGCCCTGGTTGGCCAGCTCGATCTGCGCGCCGTTTTCGATCGGCGAAAGGGTCAGCCGCAGCCAGCCCTGTTCGGGCGTGAACGACAGCGCGTTGTCGAACAGCTTGTCCAGCGCCTGGGCTACCGTTTCGGGCGCGCAGTGCAGTACCAGCGGCGCGTCGGGCAGCACGCAGTCCAGCCGGCGCGCGCCGATCAGTGCGCGATAGGCGTCGGCGCAGCCGCGCACGACGTCGCGCAGATCCACGTCTTCGGGTTCGGCGCTGGTAATCGACCGCTCCATGCGGCTGGACTCGCTCATGGCCCGCACCAGGGCACCGAGCCGGGCCACGCCGTCACGCGCGCGTTCCAGATAGGGACGGCCTTCAGGCGTGAGTGCCGCGTGCTCCAGATTGTCCAGCGACGATTTGACGATCGCCAGCGGCGTGTTGAGCTCGTGCGACAGCTTGGAGGTCAGCGTGCGCAGGTAGTCGGTATAGCTGCCGACCATGCCGAACAGTTTTTCGAAGCTGCGCGCGAGGTCACCGATCTCATCCGTCGATTCGGTCATCGGAAAACGGCCGTCTTCGAAAAGGCCGTCCAGACGTCCATCGTTGAGCTGCGCGCGCTCGGCCGCATTGCGCAATCGGCCGAGTCGCAGACTTAGCCGCGTGGCAAATGCCAGCAGGATCGCGCCGGCGATCAGCAGCACGCCAAAGCTGGTCAACAGCAAACCGAGCAGCGCGCGATTGGCCAGCAGCGGCACGGTGCGGCTGGCCTGCTCCAGCAGCAGCACGCCATCGACCTTGCCGCCCTGCCCGATCGGCACGGCGGCGGTAAGCACCACGCTGCCGCGCTGCTCGCCGCTGCGCCACACGCTGACCGGCTTGCCCGCGCTGGCGCGGGCGACTTCGCGCGTATCCAGTCGGGGCACGTCCTGCGCCCACAGGCTGGCGTCCTCCAGCCGCTTGCCTAGCAGCGAGCGGTAGATGATCGAAGCGAACCAGCCGGGCTGGCCGTCGGTGCCTGGCGTGGTATTCAACCGGCCGCTGCGCGCCAGCAGCCAGCCCTGCGGCGCGAGCAGGCGCGCCTGCACGTCGTCCGGCGCCAGCCGGCCCAGTTCACCGGACAAGAGTGTCGAGTAGGCCAGCAGCGGTCGCGTATCCGCCGCCGTGGGATCGCCGCCGGCCGAGGCGTCGTACACGCCCACGCCCAGCGCTCGCAGTTTCAGACCGCGCGGCAAGCGCAGCTCGACGCGATAGCCGCTGCCGTCTTCCTGCCACTGCGCGGTCAGCGGATCGGGAAGGCCGGGCACCGGCGGATCGAGCGGACGTGCGGTCAGCGGGCCGGGCGCCGCGCTGGCCAAGAGATAGCGCTGCTTGCCCGCCGCGTTCGCCAGCGTGAGGATGAGATGGTCGGCGGCCAGGGCATTGGCGTCGCTCGCATCGGCGCGCGTGCGGCGCGTATCGCGCACGTCCGCATACAC
>CBAAAD010000432.1:0-3045 GCA_964658785.1 uncultured Methylobacterium sp. | reverse complement strand
ACGGCTTTGACGAAGCCGTAGGCGAGCAGCGCCGTGACCGGCAGGGTGAGTATCCACGCCCAGACCATCCGCTCGACCACGGACCAGCGGATGGCGCTAAAGCGCTTGGCTGCGCCCACGCCCATGATCGATGCCGACACGTTGTGCGTGGTCGATACCGGGATGCCGAACATCGAGGCGGTGAGGATCACCGCCGCCGAGCTGGTTTCCGCGGCAAATCCGTTGATCGGATGCAGCTTGACCATCTTGTGGCCCAGCGTCTTGATGATGCGCCAGCCGCCGCCGGCGGTGCCCGCAGCCATGGTCAGCGCGCAGACCACCTTCACCCAGATCGGAATGGCGAAACCGCCGGCGGTGTTTTCGGCAATGCGCAAAAAGCCCAGCCACTGCGGCAGCTGATCGAACTGATGCGCGGCGGTGCCGCCGGCGAGCGCCAGCGCGATGATGCCCATGCTTTTCTGCGCGTCGTTCATGCCGTGCGCCACGCCCATCGCGGTGGCCGACACGATTTGCGCCTTGCCGAAAAAGCTGTTGACGAAGGGCGTGCGGCCGAAGCGCTGCAACCAGTTATGCCGATTGGCGAACCAGGCCAGCAGCGCGTACAGCGCACCCATCAGCGCGAAGGCCACGATAAAGCCGGCCAGCGGCGACAGCACCATCGGAATGATCACCTTGGGGATCACGCCATGGCCGGTAATCAGGTTGCCCTGCGCCCAGATCACCGAGCCGATGTCGTTGTCCGACGCGGCCAGCGCCGCGCCGACCAGGGCGCCGACCAGCGCATGGCTGGAGCTGGACGGCAGGCCCAGCCACCAGGTGATCAGATTCCATACGATGGCCGACAGCAGCGCGCAGATCACCAGCTGCGGACCGACGTCGACCACGCCGGCATTGATCAGGCCCGAAGCGATGGTGGCGGCCACAGCGGTGCCGAGCATCGCGCCGAGCAGATTGGTCACCGCCGCCAGCAATACCGCCTGACCCGGCGACAGCACCTTGGTGGCGACCACGGTGGCGATGGAGTTGGCGGTGTCGTGAAAGCCGTTGATGTAGGTAAAGCCCAGCGCGATGAGCACCTCGGCCACGACCAGGCCGAGACTCATGCCCTATCTCCGACGGTCGCGCACTGGCCGTCTAATGCCGAGGCCATGCCCGGACCACACGCGCTAAGAAAACTCAAAATCACCGCGGCGCCCTCAGGAGTTCTTGAGCACGATCGAGTAGACGATATTGCCGACGTCGCGGCACTTGTCGATCGCCTTTTCGATCAGCTCGAACAAATCCTTGGCCAGCATGGCGCGCATGGCGTCGCCGCCTTCGAGGTAGAGGGTGCGATACGGGTCGAGCAGCATGCGATCGCCCTCGGACTCCAGCGCCTGCAGGCGATCCTGCAGCTTCTTCACCGGATCGATGCGCAGGCCGCGGCGCAGCTCGCCGATCATCTCTTCGACGACCTCGCTGGAGCGCTCGAGGATCAGCGCGCGCTGGGCGAAGTTCACCCCGACCAAGCGATCGGACACGATTTCGTACCTCTCGGCGAACTTCTCGATGGTCTTGGGAATCTTGTACAGCGCCGAGTTGAGCGCAGCGATGTCCTCACGGTCGAGCGCGGTGACGAAGGTATTGACCAGGCCCTCGCTGATCTGCCCGGCCAGCGCCTTTTCGCGGGCGCGGGTGGCGGTAAACGCGGCCATGACCGAGCCCTGGCCGGGTTTGCTGAGCAGCTCGTGCAGGGCCTTGGCGCTTTCGCAGACGGTGGCTGCGCTCTGTTCGAGCAGGCCATAAAACTTGTCGCCTTTACCGAAAATCGTCTGCAGTGAAAACATGCGGGCCGTGCCTGAAGGTTCGAGATGACAACAATGTTACAGGACGCCCGCCGCGCGCCGCACCCGCGCGCGCGTGAACTGGAGCCCGCCAGCCCTTACACTGGGGCCATCTCCCGGCCGGTAACCTCTACGCGATGCTGATTGAAATTGCGCTCGTCTTCGTGCTGGCGCTGTGCAACGGATTCTTCGCGTTGTCGGAAATGGCGCTGGTGGCCTCGCGCAAGAGCCGCCTGAAGCAGATGGCGAAAACCAGCCGCCGCGCTGCGCTGGCCCTGCGACATGCCGAATCTCCCGAACATTTCCTCTCGACAGTTCAGATAGGCATCACTCTTGTGATGCTGATCACCGGCTCGGTCGCCGGCGATGCATTGGGCGCCCACATTGCAGACGTGCTGCGAGGAACGCAACTCGCTTGGCTTGCGCGCTATGCGCCGGGCATCGGCACCGTGCTGGGCTTCGTGCTTATCTCCTACATCCAGATCGTGTTCGGCGAGCTGGTGCCCAAGCGACTGGCGCTCTCCTCACCGGAACGTTTCTCGACTTATGCGGCAATTCCGATGCTGGTGTTATCCAGACTCACGGCGCCGTTCGTGTGGCTTTTGAACGCGTCGAGCAACGCGCTGCTGCGGCTGATGCGCATCAATCAGCACGGCCGCGGTGTCGTCTCGGAAGAGGAAATCCGCATGCTGGTGGCTGAAAGCGCCGAACAGGGCGTGCTCGATCCGGACGAACACAATATGGTCAACCGCGTGCTGCGCCTGGGCGATCGCACGGTCGACAGCGTGATGACCCCGCGCATGCGCATCGCCTGGCTGGACATCGCCGCGCCGCGCGAGGAGAACGTCGAGGTGCTGCGCCAGACGCCCTACTCGCGCTACCCGGTCTATCGCGGCGACGAAAGCGACGTGGTCGGCGTGGTTGAGGTGAAGCGCCTGCTGCACAGCTTTGCCGACGGCCAGCTGGAGCTGTTCCAGCACCTGTCCAAGCCGCTGTTCGTGCCGGCGACGGCGCGCGCGCTCGATCTACTGGAGGAATTTCGCGACGCGGAAACGCCGCTGGCCCTGGTGGTCGACGAGTACGGGGATATCGAAGGCGTGGTGACGGTCAATGATTTGTTGGCCGCGGTAGTCGGCGTCAGCCAGATCGCGCACGGCGACAGCACCGAAACCGGCCCGATCGTGCAGCGCGCCGACGGCAGCTGGCTGATCGACGGCAGCCT
>CBAAAD010000431.1:0-3058 GCA_964658785.1 uncultured Methylobacterium sp. | reverse complement strand
CGGTGTTGAGGCAGGTACCGCCGATGAAGTGACGCTCGATCAGCGCCACCTTCAAACCCATGGCGACAGCCAGCTCGGCCGCGGCAACGCCGGCCGAGCCCGCGCCGATGATCACCAGCTGATAGCGATCGGCCGGCTTGGGATTGGACCAGGCCGCGGGGTGCAGATCGGCAACGCGCTTGTCTTCCCAGGCGTCCTGCGGTGTGGTGATGGTGGCGTCGAACGGCGGCGACATCAGCGTGCTCCTTCGGGCGCAGAGGGTTGCAGCCAGCCGCCGTCGAAGCCGGCCTGACACAGGCCATCGCGGATATACGGGCACGCGCGCATCAGCTGCCAGATCATTTCGCTGCGATGGTTTTCGATCATCATCACGATGGCGCCCTGGTCGAGTCCGTAATAGCCGTTGGAAATCCACGGCTGGCCGTCCATCGGCACCGAGGGGTTGAAGCTGCTGGCCAGACGGTTGTCGACCATCATCTGCGGAAAGCGCATCAGCATGTTGCGCATCGCTTCCATCACCATCCCCGGCGCAAACGGCAGCGAGGCCAGAACAGCCGGCGCGGACAATGTGCCGTCGTCGGGCCCGTACGGCACGCCGCGGCCGGCGTAGCCGAACAGGCGATGGTCGGGACTGATGGTGTCCGACTGGGCGTCGGTCGGGCCGTCGCAGGCCGAAAGCCCCCAGCAGTTTTCGTCATAGCCGACAAACTCATGCGGGTTGAGCTGGGTATAGCGGCGCTGGATGTTCACCGCGGCGCGGCTGTTCTCGAAATAGTCGGAGTTCTTTTCGCGCATGAACGGGTCGCGGATGCCGCGCAGGTCCACCCAGGCGTGTGAAAACTGATGCACGAAGAGCGGCCCGGCGTAGAGGTAATCGTGGTCATACAGATTTTCCCACTGATACGTGGCCGTCCACGCGGTGTAGCAATCGGCGTTGATGGGATGCGTGGGCGAACCCATGGCCAGGGCGTAAAGCACGATCGCCTCGCTATAGCCTTCCCAGCCGTACTGCAGAAAGCCGCTCTCCGGCTTCCAGCCCTGGCGGATGGTGCCGCCGCCTTCCTGCGACCAGAGCCAGTCGATGCGCCGATACAGGAAGTCGGCCAGCTCGCGCAGTTCGGTTTCCTCCGGCGTGTCGGCGGTGAAGTACTGGGCCGCCGTCAGTGCGCCGGCGATCAGCAGCGCGGTGTCGATCATCGACAGCTCGGACTGCCAGACCCGCGTGCCCTTTTTCATGTCCAGAAAATGGTAGTAGAAGCCCTTGTAGCCGGTGGCATCGGGCGCGCCGCTCTGGTCGCTGTCGCGGAAAAAACGCAGCGCCGCCAGACTGAGCCGCACCGCGTCGGCGCGCTTCATCCAGCCGCGCTCGATCCCCACCGGATAGCACGACAGCGCGAAGCCGACCACGGCGATGCTGACCGGCGAGTTTTCGCGCGAGGTATCGGCCACCAGGCCGTTGTCCGGATTCACCGTTTCAAGAAAGTAGCCAAACGCTGCCTGCTGCAGCTGGTCCAACATCGCCTCGTCCGTGAGCGTGGGTAACTGGGTCATTGCATGGGATTCCGGCAAGCCAATAGTCTGGGATCACTCGCATGCGCCGCGGCCGTGGCTCGCAACACTTCGTACGATGCGGGCAGGCGGCAGTGCGCGTCGCAGCATGCCATCTTGCATCGTCCCGTGCTGGCGAGGTCATCGCGTGGGCTGGGTCATGCGACCCGTGCATCATGGTGCGATGCGGTGCATGTAATGCGTGTAAAGCCGGGGGAGTTCTCGTCGTCTTTGCCTGGACTGAGCGTTTCCGGTTCGGCACCAGCGCCGTTTGCAAGCCATCGGCCCCGACGGCGCGATAACGGCGCGATACAAGATTCACGCGGTATTAGCCCGCTGCAGACGTACGCTACGCCGGTTGCGGCAACCGTCCACCGCCGATCGCGCAGGAGCTTTATCCGTCATGTCATCCCTCCCTTCCTCCCAGCCGCGCACAGCGCCGCGCGCGCACCTTCTTTCGAACGGCAACTACAGCGTGATGCTGAGCGTGCACGGCTCCGGCTACAGCCAGTGGCACGATATGGCGGTCACGCGCTGGCGCGAGGACGCCACGCGCGACCCCTGGGGCAGCTACCTGCTGCTGCGCGATGAAGACAGCAGCGAACTGTGGGCGCCAAGCCAGCAGCCCTGCGGCAGCGGCAGCAGCGAAGACACCGTCGCCTTCGCGCCCGGTAGCGCCCGCTTCGACCGTCATCACGACGGCATCCACAGCAGGCTCGAGGTTGCCGTGGCCAGCGATGCCGACGTGGAGCTGCGCCGGCTCACTCTGACCAACAGCGGGGACAAGCCGCGCTCGCTCTCCGTCACCGCGTATGCGGAAGTGGTGATCGGGCCGATCGGTGCGGACAACTCGCATCCGGCGTTTTCCAAGATGTTCGTGCAGACCGACTGGGACGAGACGAACCATCTGCTGCTGGCCACACGCCGGCGCCGCGCTACCAGCGAGGCCAAGGTATGGGCTGCGCAGGCGCTGCAGATCGAAGGCCAGCCGGCCACCGCCGAATTCGACACCGACCGCGCGCGCTTTCTCGGCCGCGGCCGTACGCTGCGCAACGCGCAGGCGATGCAGCGCGGCACCCACCTGTCTGGCGCCACCGGCTGCGTACTCGATCCGGTGTTCGCCCTGCGTCAGCGGGTGACGCTTGAGCCCGGCAGCAGCGTCACCGTGCTGCTCTGGACGCAGCTGGCCGACTCGCGCGACGGCGCCGTGGCGCTGGCATCGCGACTGACCGATGCCAAGGCCGCTGAGGCCGTGTTCAGTGGCGCCGTCAAACACGCTGAAGCCGAGCTGCAGCGGCTCGCCATTGACGAAGCCAAGGCGGCTCGCCTTGCGCACTGGATGTCCGCCCTGCTCGTCAGCGATGCGTCGCAACGCGCCGCGCCAGCCGCCCTTGTGCGCGGCCGCGGCGGCCCGCCGACGCTGTGGGGTGCCGGCATTTCCGGCGATCGTCCGATCGTTCTGCTGCGGCTGGAAAACGACGCGTCGCTGGCGCAGGTGCATGACCTTCTT
>CBAAAD010000430.1:0-3059 GCA_964658785.1 uncultured Methylobacterium sp. | reverse complement strand
GGTATTTGAAAATCGTATTTCAATGCGCGGCGGGACGGATGGAAAGTAGCGAGCAGTTAGTCATCCACGCCAGGTTAAGGCTTTGCGCTCGACCTGGCAAAGATAAGGCTTTACAAAACATCTGGCGATGACTTTCGCCAGATACCATTTCGAATGCATTCTTGGGGGTTGAGCCATGACGGACGTTATCGATTTTCTGGAACGGATGGGACAGGACGCGCAGCTGCGTCACGCCGCGCAGGACGAGGTTGAGCTGGCATTGAATAGCGCGGAGATCGCGCCGGAGCTGCAGACGGCGATTCTTGCCCGGGATCAGGCTCAGCTGGAAAAGCTGCTGGGTCAGACTCCGCTCTGCGCTCCCTTATTTCCAGGTCAGGAGGAAGAAGAGGAAGGCGAAGAGGATGAAGAGTCTCCGTCAAAGGAACCGGACGAAATTCGTGGGCAGCGCCTTCAATCTGACATCTGCGCCGACTAGTCGATGAGTCCGGTCGGCAGGCAGCGATGGGCATGCCTCATAAGCGGTCTATTGCTTGCCGTTTTGCTGATGGACACGGCCGTCGCTGCCGTGTCCTCGGTGGCAAATCCTGCGCAGGTGTTGAAGCAAGCCGACAGCGTCAAGACATCAAATCACCCTGAATTTCTACAGCTCATGAAGCAGTTGCGCGGTGATGCGGCGGCGCTTTCTTCGTCGCAGCGTCAATACCTGCTTTACCTGCAGGCATGGGAGGTTAGTTATCAGGGTAATTACGAAGCCTCCAAGCCGCTCCTGAATGCGGTGATTACGCAACCGTGGGATGCCACGTTGAGTTTTCGTGCAGGCACGACCCTGGTGAACATCCTTTCCATTGGATCCCACTACGAGGAGGCGTTCGCTCGGATAACGCAATTATTGGATCAGCTACCGCAAGTTTCCGACAAGGATGCGCGGATTCAGGCCTTAGGCGTGGCTTCGATGCTTTACAACGACGCAGGTCAGTACGATCTAGGTTTGGCCTATGCAAATCAGATTTTGCAGGAAAACCCAGTTGGCGACGGTAGCTGCAAAGGGCGATATCTTCAGCTTCAATCGCTGTATGAGAGCGGCAAGTTCGTTACGTTCGATGAGCAGTCTGACGAGGCAATAGCTGCTTGCAATAAGTCGGGAGAAGTTCTGTTCGCCAACTTCATACGCTTTTATGTGGCGAGGTTCGATATACAGCGCGACCGAGCTTCTGCCGCGATAAAGCTTTTGCAGGCGCACTATGGCGAGGTGCAGCGTATAGGTTATCCGGAGCTGACATCGGATTTTGATGCATTGTTGGCGCAGGCCTATTGGAATGTCGGTGAGATAAGCTCGACGCAGCAATACGCGCGAGCTGCGATAGATAGCGGTCCAAAGCACGAATTCACCAAGTCGCTGACCAGCGCCTATCAACTGCTTTACCTGATCAATAAAAAGCAGGGCGATCCGGACGCTGCCCTCGGTTACCACGAAAAATACATGGCCGCTGACAAGGGCTATTTGAACGAAGTGAGCGCAAAGGCGCTGGCGTATCAGACCGTCAGGCAGCAGGTGCTGGCAAAAAAACTGCAGATCGACACCCTCAACAAGCAGAACCAGATACTGCAGCTGCAGCAGGCGCTGGGCACCAAGGCGATGGAGGCGAACCGGCTTTACATCGTGCTTCTGCTGACCATTCTCGCGTCGATCGCACTGTGGGCTTATCGACTCAAGCGTTCGCAGATGAGCTTTATGAAGCTGGCACGGCGTGATGGGTTGACCGGCATTTTCAATCGCCAGCATTTTGTCGCGTCGGCCGAGCTGCAGCTCAAGTACTGCCAGAAGTCGGGTCGCGTCGCCGGTTTGATCGTCATCGATCTGGACCATTTCAAGATCGTCAACGACACTCACGGGCATGCCGTGGGTGACCACATATTGCGTCGCGCCGTGGCCGCCTGCGAGGCGCATCTGCGTTCCACCGATGTGTTTGGTCGCCTTGGCGGTGAGGAGTTCGGCATCCTGATGCCGGAGTGCAACCGGGATATGGTGGCCGGCCGGGCGGAATTGATCCGCCTGGCGATCGAGAGCGTGTCCGATAGCGAGGACGCACGCGGCGTCGTGGTATCGGCCAGCTTTGGCGTGTCCTCCACCACCGAGTCCGGCTACAACCTGCGGCAGCTGCTTATCCACGCCGACAAGGCGCTTTACAGCGCCAAGCGGGAAGGTCGCAATCGCGTGGTCGTTTTCGACGACGCCGGGGAGGTCGAAACAGACGTGCGTACAGCGTTGCCCCTGCAGCGACGTTGACTGGCGCCGATCAGTTTCGGTAGCGCAAAGGCTGGACGATGTAGCCGCCCGATCAACTGTGCCCGGCCACCGCGTGCGGCACGTAGTGTTCCTCAAGCTTGGCGATTTCATCGGCGTCGAGGTTCAGCGACAGCGCGGCCACGGCGTCATCCAGATGGTGCGGCTTGGAGGCGCCGACGATTGGCGCGGTGACAAAGGGCTTCTGCGCGACCCAGGCCAGCGCGACCTGCGCTTTCGATACGCCGCGGGCCTTGGCCACGGCGGCCACCGCGTCGACGACTTTTTTATCCGCGTCGGGCACGGTGTAAAGCGTCTTGCCGTAGGCATCGCTGGATTCGCGCTCGCTGCTTTCGTCCCAGTCGCGGGTGAGCCGGCCGCGGGCGAGCGGACTCCAGGGAATGACGCCGATGCCCTGCTCCTGGCAGAGCGGCATCATCTCGCGCTCCTCTTCGCGATAGAGCAGGTTGTAGTGGTTCTGCATGGTGGCGAAGCGCGTCCAGCCGTTCTTCTCGGCGACGTACAGCGCCTTGCTGAACTGATAGGCGAACATCGACGATGCGCCGATGTAGCGCGCCTTGCCGGCCTTCACCACGTCGTGCAGTGCTTCGAGCGTTTCCTCGATCGGCGTGCGCGGATCCCAGCGGTGGATCTGATACAGGTCGACGTAATCGGTGCCGAGCCGGCTGAGGCTGTTGTCGATCTCGCTCATGATCGCCTTGCGCGACAGGCCCATGCCGTTCGGGCCTTCGTGCATGCGGTTGAACACCTTGGT
>CBAAAD010000429.1:0-3065 GCA_964658785.1 uncultured Methylobacterium sp. | reverse complement strand
CAAGAAAGGCACGCCCTCACATAGCGATCCAGGCGCGCGCCATGCTGGCGCGCGCCGCGGCGATGTCAGCTCTTGGCCTTGTTCTGCAGGTAGCGCTCGGCGCCGATGTCCTTGATCAGGCTGAACTGGGTTTCCAGCCAGTCGATGTGCTCTTCCTCGTCGTGCAGGATGGCCTTGAACATGTCGCGGCTGACATAGTCGGCCACGCCTTCGCTGTAACCGATAGCGTCGCGCAGATCTTTTACTGCGTCGATCTCCAGGTCGAGGTCGCCCTGGATGCATTCCAGCACGTTCTCGCCAATACGCAGCTTGCCCAGGTGCTGCAGATTGGGCAGGCCGTCAAGGAAAAGAATGCGTTCGATCATGTGATCGGCATGCCTCATTTCCTCGATCGATTCCTTGTACTCATGCTCGGCGAGTTCGGTGTAACCCCAGTCCTTGAACATGCGGTAATGCAGAAAATACTGGTTGATCGCGGTCAACTCGTTGTAGAGCACCTTGTTGAGGTACTCGATAACCTTGGCATCACCTTTCATGGGAAGTCTCCGACTGGCCGTTCATAGAGTGCGGACACTATACAAACGCCGCTGTGCCGGCGCTTGAATGGGAATGGCTATGGTTTGCTTGCGCGTTGGCCAATACCGGTTGGAGATTCGGCGGGCGCATTCATGGGCCGCGTGTTGGCGTGCTGCCCGGCACGGTTCAGGCGGCGACGCCTGGCCACTGCACGAGAGTATGTTGCTCTAAGGCCTTGGCCAGCGTGGCGCGGGCCATGGGCTCGCAGCATCCGCAGCAGTCCGAACAGCCCGTGCGTGCCTGCAGTTCGCTGAAAGACTGCACACCGTCGGCCGCCTCGCGGCGGATGTCATGGTCGGTCACGGCGTTGCACAGGCAAATATACATGCTGCGCATGAGAACGCGAATGCGAACGATTGTCAACAAGACTAGAGAAGTCGAGGCTTTAGGCGGCTTCGCAGCCATTGCGCGGGCCGCCGTTCGACGGGTCGTCGTTATTCCGCGGCGGCAGCGTTCCCAGCTGCAGGCTGCAGAGCCCTTCGACGTGCGGCGCAAAGTGGCGCAGCGCGCGTTCGTACACCTCCCGCTTGAAATTCACCACGTGCGCGGCGGGATACCAGAAATCGACCCAGCGCCACAGATCGAACTCCGGTTTGTCGCAGGCGTCGAGCTTCAACGCCTCCTCGCCGCCGACCAGCTTCAGCAGAAACCACACCTGCTTCTGCCCGATACACGTCGGGCGCTGATGGTGCCGCACATAGCGATTGGGCAACCGGTAGCGCAGCCAGCCGTGAGTCGCGGCCACCACCTCGACGTGCTGCGGCGCCAGGCCGGTTTCTTCCTCCAGCTCGCGGTACATCGCTTCCAGCGGGGTTTCGTCGGTGCGCATGCCGCCCTGCGGAAACTGCCAGCCGTCGCGGTTGACCCGGCGCGCCCAAAACAGCTGCCCTTCGGCATTCAAAATCACAATGCCTACGTTCGGACGGTATCCATCAATGTCGATCATTGGGCCTCCTGATGCCATGCTGCGCAGAACGTGCGCGCATCGCCTAGCCGCTTCCGTGCCTGATTCAACCACAGCCCATCAGCCAGCAGCAAGCGCCGCACTTGTACCGCCAGGCGGCCGCCATTACACTTTCGCGCCCCGCCGAGGTCGTCAGGATTCGGTATAGTGGGCAATCCCATGGCTATGTAGCTCAGCCGGTTAGAGCACAGCACTCATAATGCTGGGGTCGGTGGTTCGAGTCCACCCATAGCCACCACGTCCTTTGGCGATCACAGCTAAAAGGCGGTGAACAGACAACCTCGCACGATCGCGAGGTTTTTTTGTGCTCCGATTTAGAAAACCGGCATCAGTGCGGCGCAAGTACCGCGACCTTTTTCGCCCGCGCAGAAATTTAGCCACTGAATCATCACAATGACGGCTGATCAGCTAAAACCGCTCGTCGTACTGGCCCGTGAGCCGAATAAACCACATAATCGGCTCACATAATGAGCCAATTCGATGGCATAATCGGCTCACCGATCGGAGCACCAAACGTGGCCGACACCTGCTGGATCTGGCAACAGCCCGATTGGCCTCACTTCCACTGGCAGGCCGAGACGCTGGCGCCTTTGCTGCGCGCCTGCCAACAGGCGCAAGGCAAGCTGCTAGGCATGGCCAGTGCGATCGCGGGCGATGCGCAGGCAGAGGGCGAGCTCGATACGCTGCTGCAGAACATCATCACCTCGTCGGCGATTGAGGGCGAGCGGCTCAATGTCGCCTCGGTGCGCTCTTCGCTGGCTCGACGGCTGGGCGTGGTGGGCGAAGCGGGCGCACCGACAACGCCGCGCAGCGAAGGCCTGGCCGAGCTCATGCTTGATGCCACCCAACATAACCATGGCGCGCTCGATGCGCCTCGGCTGTTCCACTGGCACGCTTTGCTTTTCCCGCAGCAGGACTCGTTATTTGCGCACCCCATCCGCGTCGGCAGTCTTCGTGGTGACGAGCCGATGCAGGTCGTGTCGGGCCGCATCGACCGACCCACCGTGCATTTCGAGGCGCCGCCGCGTCAGGGATTGGAGGCGCGGCTCGACGCCTTCCTCGATTGGTTCAACCGTAGTCGCGCCGATGCCGCGCTCGATCCGCTGCTGCGCGCCGGCATGGCGCATTTCTGGTTTGTAACCCTGCATCCGTTCGATGACGGCAACGGGCGACTGACCCGTGCCATCACCGATCTGGCGCTCGCCCAGGCCGAGCATCAGGCCATTCGCTTCTACACCATGTCGGCCAGCATCCTGGCCGATCGTGCCGGCTACTACCGTGTGCTGGAATCCAGCCAGAAAGCCGGTCTGGATATCACCGCGTGGCTCGAGTGGTTCCTCACCACTCTGCAGCACAGCCTGTACGACGCGCTACAGCGGATCGATCGCGTGCTGGCCAAGGCGCGCTTCTGGCAGCAGCACCAGCACCACGGCCTGCTGGCCGAGCAGGTCAAGGTGCTCAACCGTCTACTCGACGGTGGCGAACGAGGATTCGAGCAGGGCATTACCGCGAGCAAATATCAGGC
>CBAAAD010000428.1:0-3076 GCA_964658785.1 uncultured Methylobacterium sp. | reverse complement strand
GCCTGAATGGTGGTGTCGAACTGCCCCTTCATCGAGGCCGTGCTGACCTCTTTCGTACCGCCGCCGAACATATGGCAACCGGAGAGCAGCACAACGCTGGCCAGCATCATCGCGGCCGCGGCGCGCTTCAGCAGTGTGGAAAAACGGATCATGCAAGTCTCCCGTGCGGTGGATCGATTCAATCGGTTGGAGTGTAGCGCCCGGCTGCGGCAATGGCAGCGGCCTTTGCAACGGCCGTTCAGGCGTTGGAAGCGATGGCTCAGGTGCGCGGCAGCGTGACGCCCTGCTGGCCCTGATATTTTCCGCCGCGATCCTTGTAGCTGGTTTCGCATTCCTCGTCGGATTCGAGGAACAGCATCTGCGCCACGCCCTCGTTGGCGTAAATGCGCGCCGGCAACGGCGTGGTGTTGGAAAACTCCAGCGTGACGTGACCCTCCCACTCCGGCTCCAGCGGCGTCACGTTGACGATGATGCCGCAGCGCGCGTAGGTGCTCTTGCCAAGGCAGATGGTCAATACCTTGCGCGGAATGCGGAAGTACTCGACCGTCCGCGCCAGGGCAAACGAGTTCGGCGGGATGATGCAGACGTCGGCCGTCACGTCCACAAAGCTGCCTGCGTCGAAATGCTTGGGGTCGACGATGGTCGAGTTGATATTGGTGAAGATCTTGAATTCGTTGGCGCAGCGTACGTCGTAGCCGTAGCTCGACGTGCCGTACGACACCAGCTTCTGGCCGTCGCGCAGCTTGACCTGGCCCGGCTCGAACGGCTCGATCATGCCGTGCTGCTCCGCCATGCGGCGGATCCACTTGTCAGGTTTGATGCTCACGCGCGCTCCAGTTGGGTAGTCGGACGACAGCGGCAGCTTGGGCCGGCGTCAAGATCCGGAAAATACCATGCCAGGGCTCATCTTCCGCGAATCGCTCCGCTGAACCCCGGTATTCGAAACGAAATCGCCTGCCCGCGCGACTACGGCGTGCCCTGCACCACGATCTTGCCCAGCCCCAGCGACTTGTTGCGCGGCTGCCGTGAAAGACGCCCGGCCGCATTTCGGGCGATTTCCCGATAGCGGGCGGCCAGATCGGAATCCGGCATGGCCACGACCGTCGGCGTGCCGCCGTCGGACTGCTCGCGAATGCGGATATCCAGCGGCAGCGAGCCCAGATACGGCACGCCGTACTGCTCGGCCATGCGCGCGCCGCCGCCCTCGCCAAAAATATGCTCCTCGTGGCCGCAGCTCGAACACACGTGCGTGGCCATGTTCTCGACGATGCCCAGCACCGGCACCTCGACCTTTTCGAACATCTTCAGCGCCTTGCGCGCATCCAGCAGCGCGATGTCCTGTGGCGTGGTGACGATCACCGCGCCGGCCACCGGCACCTTCTGCGAGAGGGTCAGCTGGATATCGCCGGTGCCGGGCGGCAGATCGACGATCAGATAGTCCAGCTGCTCCCAGCGGGTGTCGGTCAGCAGCTGCATCATCGCCTGGGTCACCATCGGGCCACGCCAGATCATCGGCGTGTCTTCCTCGACCAGAAAGCCGATCGACATCACCGACAGGCCGTGCGCCTGCATCGGGATGATGACCTTGCCATCGGGCGATTCGGGCCTGCCGCTGACGCCAAGCATGCGCGGCTGGCTGGGGCCATAGATATCCGCATCCAGCACGCCCACCCTGGCGCCCTCTGCCTGCAGCGCCAGCGCCAGATTGGCCGAAACGGTGGACTTGCCCACGCCGCCCTTGCCGGACGCCACCACGATGATGTTCTTCACATTGGGCAGCGGCGCCAGCGTGCCCTGTACCTTGTGCACATGCACCCGACTGGTGATCGACACCGCCGCCGACTCGATGGCCGGATCGGCTTCAAGCGCCTGTTGAACGCGTCGGGTCAGATCGTCAATGGCCCCGGCAGCGGGGTAAGCCAGCTGCATGTCGACCGAAACGCGGCCGCCGTCAACACCAATGGCGCGCACGGCGTCAGCCAACGGGCCACCCGTGTGCGGATCGGTTTGCCCGGCCAGAACATGGCGGACCAGGGCTTCGGTAGGGACATTCATACGCAATAAGCAATCGGAAAGAGTCAGCTGCGCATTATGCCAGTCAATGCCGCACGCGCTGATCCAATGTGAACGAGCCATCTTTGCGCAGTGCAACTTGACCGCTTCCGGGCGGCTGGTCACTCTGCGTCCATACGCTTTCGTACGGGAGGAAATACCATGAAGCAAGTGTTCCGCATCGCATTCGCCACCAGCCTGCTGCTGGCGGCAGGTACCGCACTGGCCGCCAACGATTCGCCGGTAGGCAAATGGAAGCAGGTCGACGACGTGTCGGGCAAGCAAAAGTCGATCATCGAAATCACCGACAACGGCGGCGAGCTGCAAGGCAAAATCCTTGAGTTGATGAACCTGTCGCCGCAGGAAATCGCCCAGGGCGGCGAGCATCCCAAATGCCTCCTGTGCGAGGGCGCGCTGAAGAATCAGCCGATCGAAGGCATGACCATCATGTCTGGCATCAAAAAGGACGGCGACGTGTGGGACGGCGGCAAGATCGTCGATCCGAAATCTGGCAAGACCTACAAGGTCAAGCTCACGCTCGACAACGGCGGCCAGAAGATGGACGTGCGCGGCTATATCGGCTTTTCGTTGCTCGGCCGTTCGCAGACCTGGTATCGCCTGACGCAGTAATCGGATGCCACCGTTTGCGTTCAACGCAAGCTTGGCGACTAAAAAGCCCCGTGCGCATTCGGCACGGGGCTTTTGTTCTTCTTTAAACGCTCACCGCTTCAGCACGATGCACAGCCATACCGCTGGCCGCGAACGCGGCGCGCGTGGCGCGATCCACGGCGTGTTCAATCACCAGATGATGCACCTCGTCGACGCCGGCAACCTGATACGTGGCAGCCGAGCCCAGCTTGTCCTGCGTCACGACGACGACCGTTTCACCGCTGGCTTCGATCATGGCGCGCTTCAGCAGCGCTTCCTCGCTGTCGAAACTCCACAAGCCGCGGGCAACATCGATGGCGCCGGCGCCTGGAAAGCAGAGATCAGCGCGAATACGCCCGATGTCCTTGATAGATCG
>CBAAAD010000427.1:0-3084 GCA_964658785.1 uncultured Methylobacterium sp. | reverse complement strand
CGGGCTATGCGCGTGCCTCGGGCAAGGTTGGCGTCGCCGTGGTCACCTCCGGCCCCGGCGCCACCAACATGGTCACGCCGGTACGCGATTCGATGGCCGACTCCACGCCGCTGGTGGTGATCTGCGGTCAGGTCGCCACCACCTCGCTGGGCAGCGACGCGTTTCAGGAGGCCCCGGTCAGCAACATCATGGGCGCCTGCGCCAAGCACGTGTTTCTGGTCACCGACGCCGAGGCGCTGGAAGCGACGCTGCGCACCGCGTTTGAAATTGCGCGCAGCGGCCGGCCGGGTCCGGTCGTGGTGGATATTCCGAAGAACGTGCAGAACACCGCGCTGACTTTCGACGGCCAGTCGCGTCTTCCCATACCCGGCTATCGCGCGCGCCTTCGCGCGGTGGAAGAAGCGCGACTGGACGATGCCGAATGCGCTGCCTTCTTCGCCGCGCTGGACGCCGCGCAGCGGCCGCTGATCTACGCCGGCGGCGGCGTGATTGCCGCCGAGGCTTCGCAGGCGCTGCGCGCTTTCGTCGAGGCTTTCGGTCTGCCGGTGACCACCACGCTGATGGGGCTGGGCGCGCTCGACACCGGCGACGCGCTGTCGCTGCACATGCTCGGCATGCACGGCACGGCCTACGCCAACTACGCGGTCGAGGACTGCGATTTCATCCTGACGCTGGGCGCCCGCTTCGACGACCGCGTGGCCGGCGTGCCGGACAAGTTCGCGCCGCGCGCGAAGTTCATCGCGCAGATCGATATCGATCCCGCCGAGTTCGGCAAGGTCAAGGCGATCCAGTGGCATCACTGCGGACCGATGGTGCGCACGCTGGAGCGCCTGACCCAGTACGGCAAAACACACGGCAAGCGGCCTTCGCTGCAGGCGTGGCACGCGCACATCGCCGAACTCAAGCGCGTGCATGCGATGAACTACGACCGCGCCAGCGCGTTGATCCAGCCGTATGCGGTGATTGAAGAAATCAACAAGACCACGCGCGGCCGCGCCATCATCAGCACCGGCGTTGGCCAGCACCAGATGTGGGCTGCGCAGTATTCGGCGTTTCGCGAACCACGGCAGTGGCTGACGTCGGGCTCGATGGGCACCATGGGTTTTGGCCTGCCGGCGGCGATCGGCGCGCAGTTCGCCCGGCGCGATGCGCTGGTGATCGATATCGACGGCGACGCCAGCATCCGCATGAATATCGGGGAGCTGGAGGTCTGCACCACCTACAACCTGCCGGTGAAAGTGCTGGTGTTCAACAACCTCGGCGACGGCATGGTGCGGCAGTGGCAGAAACTGTATTTCATGGGCCGCTTCGCCGCCTCGGACAAGAGCCTGCGCACCAAGGATTTCGTCAAGACGGCGCAGGCCGACGGCTTCCAGTGGGCAAAACGGCTGGAGCACCCGCAGGACATGGCAGGCACCGTCGCCGATTTTCTGCGCTTCGACGGTCCGGCCTTTCTCGAAGTGATGATCGACCCCGATGCCGGCGTGTATCCGATGGTCGGGCCCGGCGCCACCTACGCGCAGATGATCACCGGCGACCACATCGCGGCGCGGGACGCCAGTGCGGCGCCGCCGGTGACTTCCACCCCTCTTGTCGACATGTTCTGAGTACCGACTTATGCGCCACACGCTTTCCATTCTTCTGCAAAACGAGTCCGGCGCGCTGGCTCGCGTCGCCGGCATGTTCGCCGCACGCCACGTCAATATCGACACGCTCAACGTCGCCGCCACTATCGATCCGGCGATTTCGCAGCTGACCCTGGTGCTGCATGGCGACGAGGCCACGCTGGAGCAAATCGTGCGGCAGACGCGCAAGCTGATCGATGTGCTCGATGTGATCACGCTCACGCCCGATGACAGCGACAGCGCACGACTTGCCTCGGTACCCGCACTCTCGTGAATGCCCGTGTCGAACTCCTTACTGCCCGGTCGCCCCAACCCGACGAGGTTGTCGATACGCCGAGCGACAGCGAGATGGTCAGTCGGGCGCAGTCGTCGCAGGTGTACGACGTGGCGCGCGAATCGCCGCTGGAATTCGCGCCGCTGCTGTCCTCGAAAACCGGCGGCGACGTCTGGCTGAAGCGCGAAGATCAGCAAACCGTGTTCTCGTTCAAGCTGCGCGGCGCCTATAACCGCATGGTGAAGCTGGACCACGCGCAGCGCGCACGCGGCGTGATCGCCGCATCCGCCGGAAACCACGCGCAGGGCGTGGCGCTGGCCGCGGCCAGATTGGGCATCCAGGCCACCATCGTGATGCCGGTCACCGCGCCGCAGGTAAAGATCGACGCGGTGTATCGCTTTGGCGGCGTCTTCGTGAAGGTGCTGCTGGCCGGCGACTCCTACAGCGATGCCCAGGTCGAGGCCGCGCGCCTGCAGCGGGAGCTGGGCAGCGTGTTCGTGCATCCGTTCGACGACATCGACGTGATCGCCGGACAGGCCAGCGTCGGTCTGGAAATTCTGCGCCAGCATCCCGAGGCGCTGCAGGCCGTGTTCGTGCCCGTCGGCGGCGGCGGCCTGCTGGCCGGCGTGGCGACCTGCATCAAGACGCTGCGGCCAGGGGTCAAGGTGATCGGCGTGCAGGCCGCCGACTCCGACGCCATGGCGCAATCGCTGGAAGGCGGCGTGCGGGTGGTGCTGGAAGAAGTCGGGCCGTTTGCCGACGGCACCACGGTCAAGCAGGTCGGTGCGCACACTTTCGAGCTGTGTCGGCGCCACGTCGACACCGTGCTGCGCGTGGATACCGACGCGATCTGCGCGGCCATCGGCGACATCTATCAGGACACCCGCAGCGTGGCAGAGCCCGCCGGGGCGCTGGCGCTGGCCGGCCTCAAGCAGTATGTCGCCACGCACGGCGCCGGCGACGGCGCGCTGGTAGCGGTGGTCTCAGGCGCCAACATGAATTTCGATCGCCTGCGCTTCGTCGCCGAGCGGGCCAGCATCGGCGAGCAGCGCGAAGCGGTATTCGCGGTCACCGTGCCGGAGGAGCGCGGCAGCTTCAAGCGGTTCTGCTCGGCGCTGGGCCAGCGCAGCATCACCGAATTCAACTACCGCATCGGCGATGCCGCGTCGGCCCATATTTTCGTCG
>CBAAAD010000426.1:0-3084 GCA_964658785.1 uncultured Methylobacterium sp. | reverse complement strand
GTTGGGGCTGCACGGATTGTTTGGCTACCGGCAAGGGCGGTGGCGCTGTGTTCAGTGGAATAGGCTGAACTGGTGGCGTAGGAGGCAATCTCGGCAAGGCGACGGGCGCTGCCGGTGCCGTGGGCACGGTAATGGTTTCTACCGGCTTGGGAGGCGGTGGTTTGCTGGAGGGGCCTTTGATGAGCCAGAACGCGACTGCTAGCAGCAGCACGACAATCGCCGCCAAATAGAAAAGCGCCCGTCGATTCATACGGCGCAGATCGCTCGACTTTAGTGTCGGCGCATTGGCATCGAGGTCGGGAGCCGCACTTCGCTCATACTGAGTTGAGTAGGGATTGCCGGCGAGTGGATCGTCTCGGTCTGGAGACTGCCTGTTTCCGCGGCTATAGCCATCATCGGGCGGGTTAGGAGTATTTGAGCTCACTTTTGAGTATTCCTTCTCAGACCAACGACGTTATTGCCATGACGAATGACCAGGTAGGCATAGGTGCCGTGAACGACGATGGTGTTGCCTTCCACGGTTGTGTTGACCAACACGTCTCCGCCATTTCTGACTTCGCGCATATAGACGGTGGGAAAGTCGCCGGTAGGAAACTGTTTCAAATCGCTCATCTTGATGTAGGTGAAGCGTCCGTCGTCGTATACGTTAACCGGCACTAACCACGGCGCCGCCCTGCTGCGCGTGGCATAGCTGTAATCAAAGTTGTAGTCGCGGTCTTTGACCAGCGACGTATCCAATTCGGACACGTCAGCCTTCTTGCTAGCCGCCGCCGTGAAACTGGCGTCCCCTGGATAGGTAAACGTGATTTTGTATTGGACGCCGGCGCGCTTGGCCTGCTCCAGCGTCTTCCAGTCTGTAGCGACTACTTTCAGTTCAAAAATGTAGGAATGAGTCGCTGTACGAATCATCATGTTCGTATCGACGTCGACATTTTTCGGCTTTAGATAAAACACGTTTTCACGACGAGTTAGATCCCATCCGCCGCTGAAGCCCGTGCTGTAGTCGAGAATTTTCTCGTTTGGGCTTAGCTCGATTTGGGTGGTGATGCCCAGGCCCGTACGCACGGGGTAAATGCGATCTGGTTGAAATTCGTACTGCTGCATGACCTGAGCACTGGCGGAAAACGACAGTCCAGCAGCCAGCAGAAAAAAGGCACCAGCCAGACCCAGCTTGTTTGGTTGGTTCATCAGTGACCCACTCCATTGGCGGTATTGTTCGAGACAGGCGCAGTCGGGGCCGGAGCTTGCTGGGCTCCACTCCCTGGAATAGGTGGCTGCGGTGGCAACCCGGGTTGCACGGTATTTGCCCCCATCGCGGTCGACGCACTGGCTGGCGCCGTTGGGTTGTTGCCTGCCGCCGGGTACGGGGAGGTATTGTTGGTGATCGGCGCCCCCTGTACTGCGGGCGCTGCCGGCGATTCATAATCATTGTCGACACGATAGTCGCTGACCTGAAAGCCAAGCGGATTATCAATGCGATATTGATCATCCATTCTCAGATCAGGCACGTAGGTAAATTCCAAAGTTGCAATCTTGCTGTCCAATGGGCTGGTCAAGCCACTGGTCTTGTCATAAACGCTTCTCTGGAAACGTACGGTTGCGCTTTTAGGTGTCTGGCCTACTCCCGCACCGTGTAGAGAGATGCTGAGAATATTGATTCGTAGCGCCTTATCTTTGCCGTACACCTTGGAAGGGTTATCGGGATTCGTCGTCGACAAAACCTGGTTCTTGTATGCAGCGGCGACTTTCGGGGAAGACATGACAATCGATGTGATCCATCCATTCTGGTAAGCCGTCGTCGAGCTGTCGTAAGACTCTCGCGCCGTGATGTAGTGCGCGACGTTGCTCTTGTTGATTGCTTCGCTTGTGGTGATTTGGCGGTTCGTAAAATCGTTGGTCAGTTTTGCCACCGTGCTGGTACCCGTATAGGCATCGGCCATGATGACGTAAGGCACCTTTTCCTTCAGCGGCAGCATGTAGAAGTAGCCGCCTAGAAGGATCAACGCCACGATAACGGCGGTGAATGCGACCCACCAGGCGCGGCGTTCGCTGCGCTTGGCGAGGTCGGCGATGGTCAGCTCGAAACTGACGGACCGTTTGACGGTGTCGTCAATTTTTCGAGTGGCGGTTTTCTTGTCGGCCATTAGCAAAGATCCAGACGGTCGGCGGCAGAGTGAGGGTTTGTTTTCATGGCTTGCTGCTCGCGGGCGTGGCGGGCGGTTTGACCGGGGTAGTGGGCGCGGCTTTGGTTTCTGACGCGTCCGGTTTGGACGCGCGCGCCACGGTGACCAGGATCTGCTTGTCGTTGATGGTGACGAAAATGCCCTCCTCGCCGTAGATGGAGTTGAGCTCCGCCGCGGCCGAGCGAACGTCGCGCGTGCGGATCTGCGCGACCGGCTTGTAGAGCGTGTAGTCGGACATGAGCTGATAGGAAAGCGTCATGCCCGTGTCCTTGGACCAGCGCGTGAGCATGGTTTTCAGCGTGCCGTCCATGGGCGAGGCATAGAAGGTGTAGGCCTGCGCCAGCGGTATTTCCGTAGTCTGGTCCTGAAAGCGGTTTACCGGCTTCCAGGAGCCGCCAAAATCCTTGGCGGGCGGCGTGCCGCAGCCCGCGAGCGCAAAAGTCAGGGCAAGCGGAATGCCGATGACGGCGATGTTTGAAAAGACCTTATTCACATGACACTCGCAAAATTGGTGAAAGAGAATGACTGCGCGGCAAGTCTGCTGTGGCGGCGTTTCAATACGAAGGCGTACGACACCGTCCGCCAACCGATATCGGTAGCGGTGAACAAGCGTAAGTGGGTGACGCCCGCACAAATACGGACGAAGTCGCCGAAGGACGACAGGCATAGGCTGCGCCAGTTGTAGGGTTTGCCCCTCACAACTCGATACCGTTGCCGCGGAAGATTTGGCTCCCGCCATGCAAAACTTTCTGATTCCATTCCACCGCCCCTAGCCCGGCGACAATCGTCGCCGCCTGCTAATTCACAAAAACTATTGTGCTTCCTGGATGCGAACGTACTACGCGCGCCTGTCCGGCGTTGGCAGGGAAATACCCTGAACAACGCGTGACTTGATTCTGCC
>CBAAAD010000425.1:0-3117 GCA_964658785.1 uncultured Methylobacterium sp. | reverse complement strand
GTGCGTGGAGCGATGCGCTGTCGCGGCAGGATGCCGTCAACGCCGATCTGGCGACCCGCCATCAGCAGGCGTTGAGCGCGGCAGCGGCGACGTTCGATGAACACGCGACGTCGCTGGTCCACCGCGTGCATCAGTCGCATGCGGACCTGCAGGCCCTGCTGGAATCGCGAGACGAACATCGTTTGACGAGCTGGACGGATGCGTTCGCTGCGATGACCGGGGCGTTGAGCCAGCAGTGGGAGCAGGCGGGCGAGCATGCCGCGAGCCGGCAGCAGGCGATTTGCGACACGCTGGCGAAGACGGCGAACGACATCTCGGCACAGACCCAGGCGCATGCCAGCGACACGATCGCCGAGATTTCCCGGCTCGTGCAAGCCGCGTCCGATGCGCCCAGGGCTGCTGCCGAAGTCGTCGCCGAGATGCGCCAGAAACTTTCCGACAGCATGGTTCGCGACACCGCCATGCTGGAGGAGCGCAGCCGCCTGATGGCCACGCTCGATACCCTGCTCGATGCGGTGAACCACGCGTCCACCGAGCAACGCGTGGCCGTCGATGCGCTGGTGACCACCTCGGCGGATCTGCTGGATCGTGTCGGCACGCGCTTCACCGACCATATCGAGGCGGAAACCGGCAAGCTCGGTGCCGTCGCTGCGCAGGTCACCGGCAGTGCCGTCGAGGTGGCCAGCCTGGGCGAGGTCTTCGGCGCGGCCGTGCAGACGTTCGGCGAGTCGAACGGGCTGCTGATGGAGCACCTGCAGCGCATCGAAGCGGCGCTGGACAAGTCCCTCGCGCGCAGCGATGAGCAGCTGGCCTATTACGTCGCGCAGGCGAGAGAAGTGATCGATCTGAGCATGCTGTCGCAGAAGCAGATCATCGAGGAAATGCAGCAGCTTGCCGGCCAGCGGGCGCTCGCCGGGGCCGACGCGACATGAGTGACGAAGTGGATGGCGTCGAGGAGTCGACGGCGCCGATCTGGGCGGCCTTCGGCGACCTGATGTCGGTGCTGCTGGGTGTGTTCGTGCTGATCCTGGTGGGCGTGATCGGCGTGCAGCTGCAGCTGTCGAACAAGCTCGATGAAGCGGTCAAACAGCAGCAGGCCGAGGCGAAGCGTCGCATGACGCTGGAGCAGGCGCTGGCAGTTCCGCTGGCCGCTGGCCGCGTGACGCTCGTCAACGGACGCATCGGTATCCGCGGCAGCGTATTGTTTGCGCTGAACTCCGATCAGCTGCAACCCGAGGGGCATGAGGTATTGAGGAGCCTGGCGGCCCCGCTGGCCGACTACCTCAAGTCGCGCGACGAGATTCTGATGGTGAGTGGCTTCACCGACGACCGGCAAGTGCGCGACGGCAACCGGCAATTCGCCGACAACTGGGAGCTGTCCGCCGAGCGCGCGCTGACCGTGACGCGAGCCTTGATCGCCGATGGTTTGCCGGCCTCGTCGGTCTTTGCTGCCGCATTCGGTGCCGAGCAGCCGGTAGGCTCGAATGCCGACGACGAGGGACGGGCGAAGAACCGGCGCGTGGAAATTTCGCCGATCCCGAAGCAGCCGACGGCCGCCGTGGCGGCTCATGAGTGATAGCGCATCACGCATCCGCAAGATCCTCGACGCGTGGCGGCAGCAGAACGCCGATCGCCTGAGTCCGTGGCGATTTCATTTTATCGAGGTGCTGGCGCGGCGTGCGGCGGGCCATGACGGTGCGACGCGGCAGGTGCTGGATGAGCGGCTGTGCAAGCTTGTCGAGGCGTATGCGGCGGATCTCGACAATGCGGCATCCCGTGCTGGTGATGCCGACGGCGTGTCCGCGCCATCGCCGCCGGCTCGCGGCGCGTTAGGCACATTGCTCGATGACATCGCCAACCGCGCGGCGACTCGCGTTGACGATCTCGCCACGACTGACGCGGCGCCTGGGACCGCCGCACTGCCAACGCTGGAGGCGCTGGACGAGTTCAGAAACATCTGGTCCGAGGTCCGCATCGAGAGCCAGATACGCCAGTCGCTGGAGCAGGTGCCTGCCGATGCCGGACCGCTCAACTCGGGCAGCCTGGTGCATCGGTCGCTCACCCTGATGCACGAGCTCTCGCCAGGCTATCTGCAGCATTTCCTGTCCTACATCGACACGCTGTCGTGGATGGAACAGATGAGCGATGGCGGCGCCCCTTCACCCAAGGACGGGGCGCGGGTGCCGGCAAAGCGCACGCGCGCCAAAGCTCCGCGGGCACCGTAAAGCCAGGCGCGCTTCGAGCTACTGCGCCAGCGCTGTCGTACTGGCTGGCGCCGGCGCCGCCGGCTTGAATGGCACGGCGGGACCCGGCGTGAAACCTTTGCGCCACAGCGCGAGCTGCTCGGCGATGCCGCTTCCGATATCGATCTGAGGCTCGGACGGCGTGAGTTTGTCGCGCTGCTCCCACTGGCTGATTTCGCCGCTGGCCTGTTTGAAGGCGGCGATGAAATCCGGCGTCTGGTTCAGCGCATCCACCAGCCAGGCCTTGCCGAAATAAGTCGCGTCCGAATCGCTGCCGCAGCCGAACGAGCTGCGGTCGGTGCGAGCTGCAGTGATCACCAGCGTGCCGGCGCCGTGCAGGGGCGGCACGAAGCCGCCCGAATAGCAGGCGCTGACCACCAGCACCTTCCATTTGAAGGGGCGTTTGGCCAGGATGCCGGCAAGGTCCGGCGCGCCGATCTGGTCCAGCGCCAGCGGGTCCATATCCACCAGCAGGTTGTGATCCTCGTCGCCGTGGCTGGTGATGTACAGCATCAGCACGTCCTGATCGGGCTTCATGACCTTGGCCACGCCGTCGAACGCCGCTTCGAGGTTGCTCCAGCTGGCCAGCGGGTGGGTCGACAAGGTATCGGGATTGTTCTCCAGCACCAGCGTGTGCGCGGTGGGGCCGAAGCGCTGCGGGAAAAGCTGTGCGGCGTATTCGGCCTCGTTGCGAAACACGTCTTCGCCACCGTCGCCGGCAAAGGTCACCAGGTAGAGATTCGTTTTGCCGGCGACGCGCGGCGTGAGTTTGGCCAGCGCATCAGCCACCATCTTCGGCTGCGCATACATCGCCTGCTCCGGCGACGGGCCAGTGCTCGGCCAGTCGGCGTCGTTGTTTTCATCCGGGTCGTCG
>CBAAAD010000424.1:0-3122 GCA_964658785.1 uncultured Methylobacterium sp. | reverse complement strand
CACGAATACGACGGTGGAAATCGCATCCTCGATGATCAGCCACGCCAGCGTGTTGCCCGGCACCACCGCTTCGATGATGCCGCTGAGCACAAAGGAGATCACCAGCAGAAACCCGATGCCGACCAACAACGCGAGCGCGTGCGCCCTCGTCCGTACCCATTGGCCAACGGCCGCGCCGGGCTTGGGCTTGACCCGCCACACGCGGTTCAGCGTGCCCTGCAGCTGCGCAAACACGGCCGACGCGCCGAACAGCGTCACCAGCAGGCCGATGATGCCGGCGACATTGCCGGTTTGTGGCCGCGCCTTGGCGCTGTCCATGATGCCCTTCACCGCGTCGGCCGCGCGCGGCCCGACCATGCCGTTGAGCGCATCGATCAGGCGCACGTCCCAGCCGCTGTGCAGCATCGACACCAGCCAGATCAGCAGCACCAGCAGCGGTGCGAACGACAGTGCCGAATAGAACGCCAGCGCGGCGGCGCGGGTCAGCAGCTCGTCGTCGTTAAAACCCGAGGCGGCGGACTGGACCGTGAGCTTGGCTGTTTTAAAATGGCGCATGGGAAAGCTCCCGAACTGGTTTAAGCATGCTGTGCAAGCGCCACAGACTGCTTGCGCCGCGGTGAAGAGCTGGCGAAAGGTGGGGTATGCGAGCCCGCAATCGGCCAGTCAGACGCGGTGAGCAGCACTTCGGCGGGCCTGAACCAGCCCGGCTCCCGCGCGGTCTGATCCTTGAAACCGTGGCGCTTCGCCCCGAACCATAGGCAGAGATAAAAGTCGTTTTAACAACCTTTTTTCAGTTGACCTTACCCATCGAGCCCGAGAGAGAACCATGCGCCGCATCGCCCTTTTCCTGCTCACCAATATCGCGGTACTGATACTGCTGAGCATCGTCTGCCACCTGTTTGGCATCGACCAGATGGCCGCCAGCCGAGGCTATGGCGGCATGGGCGGATTGCTCGCGTTTGCCGCGGTATTCGGCATGGGTGGCGCCTTCATCTCACTGGCGATTTCCAAGTGGATGGCCAAGTGGTCGACCGGGGCGCGGGTTATCGCGCAGCCGCAGAACGAGACCGAGCGCTGGCTGCTCGACAGCGTGCGCCAGCACGCGCAGAACGCCGGCATCGGCATGCCCGAAGTGGCGATCTACGACGCGCCCGAGATGAACGCGTTTGCCACCGGCATGAGCAAGAACAACGCGCTGGTCGCGGTGAGCTCCGGTCTGCTGCAGCAGATGGATCGCGAGCAGATCAAGGCCGTGCTCGGCCACGAGATCGGCCACATCGCGAACGGCGACATGGTCACGCTGACCCTGATCCAGGGCGTGCTGAACACGCTGGTGATTCTGGCCGCGCGCATCGTCGGTCGCGCGGTCGACAGCTGGTTGTCGGGCGGACGCGACAACCGCGGCGGCGGTATCGGCTATTTCGTGGTGGTGATGGTGCTGCAGATTGTGTTCGGCCTGTTCGCCTCGATGATCGTGGCCGCTTTCTCGCGCTGGCGCGAATTCCGTGCCGATCAGGCCGGTGCGCAGTTCGCCGGCCGAAGTGCGATGATCTCGGCCCTGCAGCGGCTCAAGGTCAACCACGGCGAAAGCACGCTGCCCAATACCATCGCCGCGTTCGGCATCTCCGGCCCGCTGGCCGAAGGCTTCAAGCGCCTCTTCATGAGCCACCCGCCGCTTGACGAGCGCATCGCTGCTCTGCAGAAGAGCTGATCCAGCGACGAGTTGCGAGGGCCGAGCAGCGAACGCGCGCCCTCGTTGCTTTGAGCTTGCGCCCTCGCTACTCGTCTCTCGTCCCTTTCAACTAACCAACAAAACGTCACCCATAGGCAATAGTCCATGAACGCAACAGCCACCACCGAAACCCGCAAATTCGAAGCCGAAGTCGCCCAGGTACTGCACCTGGTCACGCACTCGCTTTACTCGCATAAGGAAATCTTTCTGCGCGAGCTGATCTCCAACGCCTCCGACGCGTGCGACAAGCTGCGCTTCGAGTCGATCGCGCACCCCGAGCTGGCGACGCTCGGCAGCGAGCTGCATATCGACGTGAGCTGGGACCCCGAAGCGCGCACGGTCACCATCAGCGACAACGGTATCGGCATGACGCGCGATGAGGTCATCGCCAACATCGGTACCATCGCAAGCTCCGGCACCCGCCGTTTTCTAGAAGCGATGTCCGGCGAGCAGAAGGCCGACGCGCGCCTGATCGGCCAGTTCGGCGTGGGCTTTTATTCGGCTTTCGTGGTGGCCGACAAGGTCACCGTGCGCAGCCGCCATGCGGGCGCCGCGGCGAGCGAAGGCGTGCAGTGGGAGAGCGACGGCAAGGGCGAGTATTCGCTGGAGCAGGTTTCCCTGCCGGAGAGCGGTACCTCCGTCGTGCTGCACCTGAAGGCCGACGAGGATGAGTTCCTCAAGCGCTGGCAGCTGCGGTCGCTGATCACCAAGTATTCGGACCATGTCGCGTTTCCGATCCGCATGCCGGTCGAGAAAGACGACAAGCCGACCGACGAATGGGAAACCATCAACGCCGCCTCGGCGCTGTGGACCAAGCCCAAGTCCGACATCAGCGACGACGACTACAAGAGCTTCTACAAGTCGCTTGGCCACGACTTCAACGAGCCGCTGGCCTGGACGCACAACCGCGTCGAAGGCAGCCAGAGCTTCACCACGCTGCTTTACCTGCCGTCGCAGCCGCCGTTCGACCTGATGATGGGCGGGCGCGACGAGCGCAAAGGCCTGAAGCTGTACATCAAGCGCGTCTTCATCATGGACGCGGCCGAAGAGCTGCTGCCGAACTACCTGCGCTTCGTGCGCGGCGTGGTCGATGCCGACGATCTGCCGCTCAACGTCAGCCGCGAAATTCTGCAGCACAATCGTCAGCTCGAGCGGATCAAGGCCGCCTGCGTCAAGCGCGTGCTCGACCTGATCGAAAAGCTGGCGCGCGACGAGCCCGAGAAATTTGCCACCTTTTACAAGGCCTTCGGCAACACGTTGAAGGAAGGCATCAGCGAAGACTCCAACAACCGCGAGCGCATCGCCAAGCTGCTGCGCTTTGCTTCGACCAAGGGTGAAGGCACGCAGCAGACCGTGTCGCTGGACGACTACATCGGCCGCATGGCGATCG
>CBAAAD010000423.1:1508-3133 GCA_964658785.1 uncultured Methylobacterium sp. | reverse complement strand
CGACGCGACGTGGCCGCGCGCTGGCTGAAAGCCTGGTCGACGGCAGCACTCGCGCAAAAACAGAGCGCACTGGGCCAGCGTCGGCTGCTGCTCATGCAGCGCTTCGACGATCTGGCCGCGCAGCGGCTGAAGGTCGGCGACATCAGCAGCCCGGAGCGCGACCTGGCCGCGCTGGCGCTGGGCGATGCGCAGATCCAGCAGGCGAGCCTGGTCAGCAATGAGGCATCGGCGCGCGCGTCGCTCATGGCGATCAGCGGCGATCGAGCCACCGACGACCTGCCGCCGCTACCCGACGCGCTGCTGCCCTCCGTCGACAGCGTTGTCGCGCGACCCGTCGACGAGCTACCCGAACTGCAGCAGGCACAGGCACAGCAAGCCAGCGCCGAGGCGGGTATACAGGTGGCGCGTCGCGCGCGCATGCCCGACCCCACGCTCAGCCTTACCGGCGGCCGCGTGCGCAGTGGACCGCTGAACGACCGCGTGATCGGCATCGGCGTGTCCATTCCGATCCCGGTGCTCAATACCGGCCGCGCCGAGATAGCCGCGGCCAGTTCGGAGGCCGACGCGGCCGCCGCCGGCACGCGTGCCCGCCAGTTTGCCGTGCGCGCCGGCCTGCAGGAGGCAAAGGCGCGCTACGCCGCCCTGCGTAACGCCAGCGAAGCGTTTCGCCGCGGCCGGGCGGCGGCGTTCGAGGATCGCACCGCGTTGCTGGAACGGCTGTGGGCCGCCGGCGAAATCAGCACCTCCGACTATCTCGTTCAACTCAAACAAAGCCTGGATACCGCGCTGTCCGGCGACGAGCTGCAAAGCCGGACCTGGCAGACGTGGTTCGACTATCTCACCGCCGCGGGCCGTCTGACCGACTGGCTCGACGGCCGCACACAGGACGCTTCCCGATGATCATTTCTCTGTTCCAACGCCGCCTGTTTTCCATCGTGCTGCTGGCCGCGGTTTCCGGTACGGCCATAGGCCAGGAGGCTGCACCGGCGAATCCGCTGTCGCTCGATGCGCAGGCCATCAAGGACGCCGGCATCGTGCTGGACAAGGCCGGCTTGCGCGCGCTCAGCGATGAGTTGAAAGCGCCCGGCGAGGTCAAGGCCAACGCCTATTCCACCGTGCTGGTCACGCCGCGCGTCGAGTCCCTGGTGCTGGCCCGCAAGGCCCGCCTCGGCGACGTGGTGAAAGCCGGCCAGCCGCTGGTCACGCTTTCCAGCGTGCAGGTGGCCGAAACGCAGGGCGCGCTGATCGTGGCGTCGCAGGACTGGCAGCGCATCGCCGCACTGGGCGAACAGGCCGTTTCGGCGCGCCGCTACAACGAGGCCAAGGTCCAGCGTGATCAGGCCCGCGCCAAGCTGCGCGCGTACGGCCTTTCGGACGGCCAGATCGGTGCCCTGCTGCGCAAAGGCTCAGCTGCCGCCGACGGCAGTTTCGAGCTGCTGGCACCGACCGCAGGACGTATTTCCAGCGACGAGTTTCTGGTGGGCGAGCGCGTCGAACCCGGCCGCACGCTGTTCACCGTGGTGCAGGAGGATCTGATCTGGGTCGTCGCACAGATGACGCCGGCCGACGCGGAAAAACTGAAGCCCGGCCAGACCGCACGCCTGCTCGTCCACGGCGAGGCGCTG
>CBAAAD010000423.1:0-1408 GCA_964658785.1 uncultured Methylobacterium sp. | reverse complement strand
CCAGGGCCTGAAACCCGGCGACGCCTATGTGCGCAAGGGCGCGTTCGCCCTGAAAGCGCGACTGCTCCGTTCGCAGCTGGGAGACGAATGATGCTTGAACGTCTGGTTGAACTCTCGCTGCGCTACAAGGTGCTGGTGCTGATTGTTTTTTTCGTCATCGGCTTGCTCGGCTTTCAGGCCGTGCGCCAGCTGCCGATCGACGCCTTCCCCGACGTCACGCCGGTGCAGGTCAGCGTGTATACCGAGGCCTCCGGCCTCGCCGCCGAAGATGTGGAGCAACTGCTGACCACGCCGGTGGAATCGGCGCTGGCCGGCCTGCCCAAGGTCGAACAGATCCGCTCGGTCAGCCTGTTCGGGCTGTCGTTCGTGTCGGTTTATTTCGACGACAGTATGGACGTCTATTTCGCCCGCCAGCTGGTCAACGAACGCCTGCAGCAGGTCGGCGACCGTTTGCCCGCCGGCTACGGCAAGCCGGAGATGGGGCCGAACACCTCCGGCCTCGGACAGGTGTTCTGGTATACGGTCGAGCGCGCCGACGCCTCGCCGAAAGACGGCGCAAAGGACGCCATGGACCTGCGCACATTGCAGGACTGGAACATCCGGCTGATTCTGCGCACCGCACCGGGCGTCGACGACGTCACCTCGTGGGGCGGTCAGGAAAAACAGTTCCAGGTGCGCGTCGATCCGCTGAAGCTGATCGGGCACCAGCTCGGCTTCAGGCAGGTGATCGAGGCGCTGCAGGCCAACAACGCGCAAGTGGGCGGCAACTTCATCGACGTCGGCCGCGAGCAGTATCTCGTGCGCGGTCTGGGCCTGATCCAGAACGCGAAGGACCTGGGCAACATCGTGCTGAAGACCGAGGACGGCACGCCGGTCTACGTGCGCGATGTCGCCACCGTGGAAGAGGCCGCGGCACCGCGCACGGGCGCCGTCACCCGCGACGGCAAGGAGGTGGTGCTGGGCATGGGCCTGGCGCGCATCGGCGAAAACGCGAAGAGCGTGGTCGATGCGATCAAGGCCAAGCTCGATACGGTGAAACAGGCGCTGCCGCCGGGCGTGGTGGTGAAGCCCGTGTACGAACGCACCGAACTGGTCAACGCGGCGGTCGGCACGGCCGTGCGCGCGCTGATCGAGGGTTCGATCCTGGTCGCGCTGGTGCTGTTTCTGTTTCTCGGCGAACTGCGCAGTGCGCTGGTCGTGGTGGTGGCGCTGCCGCTGGCGATGCTGATCGCATTTATCTGCATGGATCAGCTTGGCCTGTCGGCCAATCTGATGTCGCTGGCGGGGCTGGCGATCGGTATCGGCATGATGGTCGACGGCGCGGTGGTGATGGTGGAGAACGCCTATCGCATCATGGCCGAACGCAGGGCCGAAGCGGATGACGGTAGCGGCGCTGTCGATCGCAGCG
>CBAAAD010000422.1:0-3155 GCA_964658785.1 uncultured Methylobacterium sp. | reverse complement strand
TTTTCGATTGCCGGATTGATCGTGGTGGCATCGAGATACGGCGCACGCGAATTGAGTCGCATGTAGTACAGGCCGAAATCCGTACCGATGCTTGCGGCCTTGTAATGCAGCGACAGGCCGAACTGCCCGCTATTGCTGCCATGCAGATCGTTGCCGCGTGGAAGAATGCTGCCTACCGAATTCTGGTAACCGTCGCTCAGCCACTGGCCGGCACCTTTCGAATAGGCATTGAGCGGGTAATAGGCGTTGCTTTCGATGCCGGCGCAGCCGCGGTCGATGCCAAGATCGCTGCCGGAAAAAAACGTGCCGCAGGGGTCGTACTCGTTCGGCCGCCACTTCCACTGGTAAAACCCTTCCACACTCAGCGGGCCGTCAAACGTCAGCTTGCCCCACAGCATTTCCACCGGCAGCTGGGCCTCGGTGGACGGATCGGTGCCGGGGCGGTGCAGGGTAGTGTAGTCGGTGGGGTTGACCTGGTTGATGTTCTGGACGAACAGATCCTCGCCCCACTTGATGCTCTGCTTGCCCACGCGCACATCGAGGCCGGTGTTGTCGCCCATGTCGAAGTGATCGTAGACATAGGCGTTGAGAAACATGAAGCCGGAAAACTGGTTGCTGTGATCGAAACCGCGATCGCTCAGCGGGCGGTTCGGCGTAAAGCCATTGGGCGTATTGCCCTGCGGCACGTTGCGGTTTTCCAGTGCGGCGTCGTACCAGGCGCGTGCGCTCACGTCGACGCCGAGATTGCCTTTTTTCAGATCGACGCCGCTGACGATCTTGTAGAGGTTCGAGTAAACGTCGCCCTTGCCGTAATTGAGGTTGCCGTCGTCGGCGGTGTCCGCGCCGTCGCCGCCCTTGGGCCTGCCGTTGGACTCGAAGCCCTTGCCGACCAGATGTCTGGATGGATTACTGGTACGCATCGCTGCGCCAGCCACCAGGCGGGTTTTCCATTCGCCAATGATGTCGCCGTTGGCAAGGGTAAAATTCTCTGCGTGCAGAGGCAGCGCGAGAGCCAGCAGCATGCCGGCAGACAGGGTCGTGCGGCGAACGAGATTCTTCCGTGTGTGGTGCATGGCAGCAATTCTGTGCGTGGTCCAAACGGGTTTATAGCACTTCATTGTCATGACATCTATCGCGCTTTTTCGGGTAACCATCGATGCGCCCGAGCGCGCACCAAACGGCTTTCGCGCGCGTCGGATTGGTGTATGGTCGCCAGCGCCATCATTTCAAAATCGACGAGGCCTTGATGCCATCCGCTACGCACCCATCGCCACAGATCGCCCCCCCACTGAACCGCAACGATGCGCGAACGCTGACGCTCTCGGCACTCGGTGGCGCGCTCGAGTTTTACGACTTCGTGGTGTTCGTCTTTTTTGCAAAAGTGCTTGGCCAGCTTTTTTTTCCAGCCAGCGTCGAGCCCTGGCTGGCGCAGCTGCAGGTCTACGGCATCTTTGCCGCCGGTTATCTCGCGCGGCCGCTGGGCGGCATCGTGATGGCGCACTTCGGTGACAAGGCCGGGCGCAAGAAGATGTTTACCCTCAGCGTGTTTCTGATGGCGGTGCCCACGTTGGCGATCGGCCTGCTGCCGACCTACGCGCAGTTCGGTCTGCTGGCGCCGCTGCTCTTGCTGCTGCTGCGCATCGTGCAGGGCATCGCCATTGGTGGCGAGATTCCCGGCGCATGGGTGTTTGTCGCCGAGCATGCGCCGGTCGGCCGCGTCGGCTTTGCCTGCGCGGCGCTGACCTGCGGACTCACGGCAGGCATCCTGATCGGCTCGCTGCTGGCGGCGGCGATCAGCAAGCACTATGCGCCGGATCAGGTGCTGGCTTTTGCGTGGCGCATTCCGTTCGTGCTGGGCGGCGTGTTCGGTTTCATCGCGGTGTGGTTGCGCCGCTGGCTCAGCGAAACCCCGGTGTTTGCGGCCCTTCGCGAGCGCAAGCAGCTGGCGCAGGAGCTGCCGCTGAAAACGGTGGTGCGCAGCCATCTGGCCGGCGTGTGGCTGTCGGTGCTGGTGACCTGGATGCTGACCGCCGGCATCGTGGTGGTGATTCTGATGACGCCGACCCTGGTGCAGGTGAAATTTCATCTGGCGCCGGCGCTGGCCTTCGAAGGCAGCAGCATTGCCGCGCTGTGCCTGTGCTTCGGCTGTCTTGGCGGCGGCTTGCTGGTGGACCGCATCGGCCGCGGCTGGGCGCTGCTGCTGGGGTCGCTGGCGCTGCTGGTGGCCACGTATGCTCTGTATCTGGATCTGGCGGCGGGCGGCGCGCATTTTCTGTTGCTGTACGCGATCGCCGGCCTCAGCGTGGGCGTGGTCGGCGTGGTGCCATCGGTGATGGTGGCTGCGTTTCCGCCGGCGATTCGCTTCACCGGCATTTCGTTTTCCTACAACATCGCGTATGCGATTTTCGGTGCGATCACGCCGCCGCTGATCGGCGTGCTGGCGGAGAAGCTCGGCCCGCTGGCACCGGCACATTATGTGGCTATCACCGCCGTGGTCGGCATCGCGGTGGCGGTGAATCTGCTTGGCACTCGGCGGGCGTTCTACGAGCGCTAAACCTCAGAACTCCAGCTCCTGCGCGGCGCAGAGATAGTCGACCAGCGGCGAGACTTTTTTGTACGTCGATACGAGCCACGGCAGCAGCTCGTCGGAACAGGCGAGCGCCTCGTCGAAGTGTGCCGAGGCGACGAAATCCTTGCGCTTGAGGTCGTCGATCAGTTCGTGGGTGGCATCGTAACCGCGCGGCGGGCGGCTCAGCGACTCGCCGCCCAGCGTCAAATGTTCGCGAAAGGCCTTGCTCTGCGTGGCGCGCTTCCACGTCGCCGGATTGTCCGCGATGAATTCGCGGATGTGTTTCAGCGCATCCGACTCCGGATGCCACATGCCGCCGCCGGCGAAGCAGTCGCCGGGCTGGATGTGCATGTAAAACGAAGGTGCTGGAATCTCGTGCCGGCGCTCGTGGAAGAACCGCGCGCCTTGCCACGATTTGTAAGGCAGCTTGTTGTTGGAAAAACGCGTGTCGCGAAAAATGCGGAACAGCGAGCCGCCGTTCTTGCGCGGATCGGCACGGTAGTGCGTGCTGATCTTCGCCAGCGGCGCCTGCAGGTCGGCAATCAGCTGCAGGAACGGCTCGCGCACATGGCGCTCGTAGTCGTCC
>CBAAAD010000421.1:0-3164 GCA_964658785.1 uncultured Methylobacterium sp. | reverse complement strand
GAGCTTCGTGCGCCGCACGCCGTTCTTTTCGACCCAGATCGCGCTGATGGACGGTGATGAGCTGGTGCTCGGCGTGTCCAGCGCGCCGATCTATGGCGAAACCATGTGGGCCAGCCGCGGTGAGGGCGCGTGGCTCGACGGTGAGCGCGTCAATGTTGCCAACACCAGCGCGATCAGTCAGGCATCGATTTCCACCGGCAACGTGAAGACGCTGACCGCCGACGCGCGCTGGGATGCGCTCGGCCAGCTGATCCGCGACAGCAACCGCATCCGCGGCTACGGCGATTTCTGTCACTACCATCTGCTGGCGCGCGGCAGCCTCGATCTGGTGATCGAGTCGGACGTGAACATTCTCGACATCGCGGCGCTGGTGGTGATCGTGCGCGAGGCCGGCGGCGTGTTTACCGATCTCGACGGTGGGCCGATCACGCTCGACACGCGTAGCGTGCTTGCGGGCACGCCGGCCATCCATGCGCTGGCGCTGGATCGATTGCGGCGGCAGTAAGCGCTCACGAAGGACGAGCAGCGCGAGGCGCGCTCAGTTCGATTTGCCCAGCAAACCGTTGCTCTGCATCGCCTGCACCTGCAACTGCTCACCGCCATGAAAGCTGCTGGTCAGCAGCTGCTGCAATGCAGCCTGCTGCTGTGCGCTGGTGAGCGTGCTGTCGGCCTGAATGGCCCGACTCTGCTGCGTGTAGGCATCGAGTCTCGCCTGCCACTGCGCGCGGCTTTGATCGAGCTGCTGCAGTCGATCGGCGGCGGCAGCGCCAAATAATTGCGCGCGTTCGGCGTGGCGCGTGGCGGGATCGGTTCGCGCGGCGTCAAAGGCGTCTGTCTGTGCCTGCACAGTCGTGCCTAGCGCGAGCTGCGCCTGCGCCTCCTGCTCGGTCGCCGGCAGTGCGGCATCCAGCGCCTGCAGACGTTGCGCCTTTTCCGCGGGTGACAGACTGGCATCGGACTGGATGGCCAGTCGCTGCAGCGATTGCTGCTGCCGACGCTGCTCGTCACCGTAAAACGCTTCGGCCGTTTCATCCCCCAGCATCTGCCGCCGCAGTGCGATGGCCTGCGCCAGCTGCTGATCCATCGACAGGCCGGGCTGGCTGGCTAGCGCTACCGCGGCCTGCTGATAGCGCGTGTATCGATCGAAGCTCGCCATCACTTCGTCGATCAACGGTGGATCGAGTCGGCGATGCAGCAGGTCGTCATGCAGCAGGCCGCGAATGCCGGCGAGATCCGTTTCGCCCAGAAGCACGAGGTAATAGTCGAACAGATGGCGCAGCGCCATGTCCGGTTTGAGATGGCCGCCAAAGCCCACGCTCACGCCACCGTCGGGCTCCGTACCGCGCAGCGACCCGTTTTTGAGTACCAGCTGCGGATCACGCCATCGGGAGCCAACGACCTTCGCAGGCGATTCGCCGGGCGACGAACCGTCCCGCTCTGCGGAGTGCGCGGCCGGAGCCACGGCAGACGCCTGCACCGCGTTTATTTCAGCGGTGCTGTGGCGCGCCAGCAGCACCGCACAAACCAGCGCCGCCGCGCCGAGCATCCAACCAAGGCGGCGGCGTGGCGTCAAAGGCCCAGACCTTTCAGCCGATTGGCCTGGTCGCGGTAAACGGCCACGGGATCGGACGAAAACACGCCGCGCAAACCGAGCACTTGGTTTACCTCATCCAGATGGTTCCAGCCGTAGTTGTCGCGGATCACGGTGCCCCAGTGGCTGGAGCACTGCCCGACCAGACCGTCATTGGTCGTGCCTTTGAAAAACAGGCTGCCGACGCCGAGCAGCGCGTCGGAGGGATCGAGCACATTGGTCAGCACTGATGCGCCGCCGGACGAGTAGTAGCGAATGCCATTGACCACCGCCGCGCCAGAGCCGCACGTCGACTTCGGCATGCCGGCAGGAAACTGGGCGTTGAACTGTGCCGTGCCGTTACTGGAGAGCTGGGTCAGCGCGTCGATCGCGTTCTGCGGATTGTTGCCGCCGGAGAACGTGTCGATCAGATTCGCCAGCGCGGTAGTGAACGCCACCGCCAGCGCCCGCTGTGGCGTGCCCGCCGGCGCCAGCGTAAGAATGCCGTCGGCCACGGCGCTGCCGGTATGCGGCGTGCCAAAGGTGCTGACCGAGGCGACCAGGTCGGGGCGCACGGCCGCGGCGTAGCGAATATCCAAGCCGCCCTGGCTGTGGCCGATCAGGTTGAACTTGCTGTACCCATAAACGGCCTGCAGATTTTCCAGCTGGGCCACGAGCTGATTGCCGCGGGTAATGTCGTTGCCGAGCTGGCTGAGTTCCACCACGTAGACCTTGGCGCCGCCGCTGCGCAAGCCATCGGTAATGCCGTAGAAGTAGTCGACCGTGCCAAACAGCTGATCGAAACCGAACAGCCCGTGCACCAGCACGATGGGATAACGGGTCTGGGTGTAACCGCTGCTGCTGGCCACCGTGGTTTTTGCGGAGACGGAGGCGGCAAACGATAGAGCAACGGTGATCAGCAAGGCCTGGAAGGCGAGACGTAGCGAACGCATGCAATTCCCCTTTTTAAGGATGTTGGCTGTCTTCAACGGCTACGGCGTCGCTGTCTGCCGGTCGTCGTCAGCGTGACTGTCCGTACGCTGGAGTATCCATTTCACTCCCACGGCGGTCAAACAAAAAATCCATAAATATCCGCTGTTTATATGCTGCGTCGCAAAATAGAAAGGCCGCGATTCACGGCACCAACCAAGCAGCGTGGTCAGCTGGAGAGATGTGCATACGCACACGCGGCCAAGGGGTGGCGCGTGTTTGCCTTCGCGTTTTGCCGCGCGTCGCGCCAGCGAATTGCGTTGGCGGCAGGCTAGAATGGACCGATGCGCAAACCTCCCATCATCCACGCCACGCGAGACATCGCGAACAGCCATTTCCTGCGCGCCGAACAGCTCGATCTGGAGTTTTCCAACGGCGAACGCCGCACCTACGAGCGGCTGAAAAGCAGCGGGCTCGGTGCCGTGATCATCGTGCCGATGCGCGACGATGACACCGTGCTGCTGGTGCGCGAATACGGCGCCGGCGTCGGCCGCTACGAGCTGGGTCTGCCGAAAGGGCGGCTCGATCAGGATGAAACCGCCGAGCAGGGCGCCGATCGCGAATTGAAGGAAGAGGTCGGCTTTGGCGCGCGCAAGCTCACCAT
>CBAAAD010000420.1:0-3200 GCA_964658785.1 uncultured Methylobacterium sp. | reverse complement strand
GCACCTTGCGCACGTACGGCGAAATATAGCTGCCGATGATGGACAGTGGTTCGGGCATGGCGGCGCTCCGCAGCTAGAGGGAACCGGCAGGGTGGCCGGCGCGCGCCGCTCGCGTCAAGCGCCGCGCTTATCCGGCCGTCGGCAGCGGCGGAATGGCAGTCGGCGAGCCGTTGGAATCCAGCGCGATCATCACGAAGCGGCCCGTGGTGCAAACCCGGCGGTCGCCGCTGAGCGGATCTTCGGCGGTCATTTCCACTTGCACCGTCATCGAGCTGCGGCCCACTTTCACCACGCTGGCCACCAGCTCGACCAGCTGACCGCTGCGCACCGGCACGCGAAAGTTCACCTCTTCGGAGCGCGCCGTTACCACCGTGCGCCGCGCATAGCGCGAGGCCACGATAAACGCGGCCTTGTCCATCCAGGCCAGCGCCTGGCCGCCGAACAGCGTGCCAAGGTGATTCGTGTGGTCGGGGAAAACCATTTCCATCAGGCGGGCTTCGTGGGGAATCTGGGTCATGACATTCTGCTGGCTGAGGTGGGGCGGAGGCGAAAGTAACGTTCGGTGCGCAGTGTAGTTTGTTGCGACCGCACAAATCTGCTTCGGCATGGACCTATGGCAGGGGTAGCCGATCGCCTAACGCGCTAGCATCATGCGGTTAAGTCCAACTGGCGGCGACCAAGGGTCGGCCGCCGTCTGCCAAGGTGTTTTTCCGGGAGCTTGCATGCATTCGAAAGTCCGCACGTCGTGCCGAACTGGCGCATTGATACTGATCCTGGCGTCGACCGGGGTGGTCGCCCAGAACCGCACGCTAACCGCCAGCGACTATGCGCAGGCCGAACGCTTCATGAGCTACAACACCGCGCCGCTGGTCGACCACTCGGTGCAGAAAGTCAGCTGGCTCGACGACAGCCACTTCTGGTATCGCGACCACGACCGTGCGGGCGATCATTTTGTGCAGATGGATGCGGCCAGCGGCAAGGTCACGCCGCTGTTCGATCAGGCGAAGCTGGCCGCCGCGCTGGGCAAGGCCACGGGCAAGCCGGTGGACGCCGCAAAGCTGCCGGTCAGCGGATACAGCGTGGCTTCCGATGGTCGCCTCGATATCGCCATCCGCGACAAGCACTATCTGTGCGACATGAAAAACGCCGGCGCCTGCGCCGCGGTGGAACCGGGCAAGAACACCGGCAGCGAGCCGGGCGTGCTGTCACCGGACAAGAAGTCCGAAGCGTTCATCCGCAACTGGAATTTGTGGCTGCGCGACGTCGCCAGCGGCAAGGAAACCCAGCTGACCACCGACGGCGTGGAGAACTTCGGCTACGCCACCGACAACGCCGGCTGGAAGCACACCGACACGGCGATTCTGGAATGGTCGCCCGATTCGAAAAAGATCGCGACCTTCCAGCAGGATCAGCGCAAGACCGGCGACATGTACCTGGTGACCACCAACGTCGGCCATCCGAAGCTGCTGTCGTGGAAGTACCCGCTGGTCGGCGACAAAGACGTCACCATGATCGAGCGCGTCATCATCGACGTGCCCGGCCACAAGACCGTGCGTTTGCAGTGGGCGCCGGATCAGCACCGCTCCACCCTGTGCGATGACGTCAGCTGCGGCCCCGACGGCGGCTGGGACGATGTGAAATGGGCGCCGGACAGCAAGACGCTGGCCTTCGTGTCGACCTCGCGCTATCACCAGCACGAGTGGTTCCGCATCGCCGACGCGGCCACCGGCAAGGTGCGCACCGCGTTCGAGGAAACCGCCAAGACGTACTACGAAAGCGGCATGGGCATGGCCAACTGGGCGTATCTGCCGGCCACGCACGAGGCCGTGTGGTTCTCCGAGCGCAGCGACTGGGGTCAGCTGTACCTGTACGACCTGGACACCGGCAAGCTCAAGCACGCCATCACCACCGGCGAGGGCAATGTCACCGAGATGCTCAAGGTCGACCCGGCCACGCGCACCGTGTGGTTTCGCGGCGTCGGCCGCACGCCGGGCCTCAATCCGTATTACCAGCAGTTCTGGAAGGTCAGCCTCGACGGCGGCCAGCCGACCCTGCTGACCCCGGAGGCGGCCGACCACACGGTCGACCTGTCGCCGGACCACAAGCTGTTTGTGGATGCCTGGTCCACGACCACCGAGCCACCGGTAACGGTGCTGCGCAGTGCTGACGACGGCCACACCGTTGCCAGCATCGCCACGGCGGACATTTCGCGTCTGAAAGCCGCCGGCTGGGTGCCGCCGGAGCCGGTCGTGGTGAAGGCACGTGATGGCAAGACCGATTTGTACGGCATGGTGTTCAAGCCATCGCACTTCGATCCGTCGAAGAAGTACCCGGTGATCGACTACATCTACCCCGGTCCGCAGATCGGCTCGGTCCGTGGGCGCAGTTTCCTGCCCAGCCACGGCGACAACCAGTCGCTGGCGGAGCTGGGTTTCATCGTGGTGGCCATCGACGGCATGGGCACGCCGTGGCGTTCGAAGTCCTTTCACGACACCTGGTTTGCCAACATGGGCGACAACACCTTGCCCGATCAGGTCTCGGGCCTGAAGGATCTGGGCAAGCGCTATCCGTGGATCGACCTGGACCGCGTGGGTATCTGGGGCCACTCCGGCGGCGGCAATGCGTCCACTGATGCGATGTTCCGCTACCCGGATTTCTTCAAGGTCGCCTGGTCCGAAAGCGGCAACCACGACGACCGCAACTACGAGGACGACTGGGCCGAGAAATACCAGGGTGAGCTGATCGTCGGCAAGGACGGCAAAGGCAATTACGACGACCAGGCCAATCAGAACATGGCCGCCAACCTCAAGGGCCACCTGATGCTGGTGCACGGCACGCTGGACGACAACGTGCCGCCTTACGAAAGCCTGCTGGTGGTCGATGCGCTGATGAAGGCCAACAAGGACTTCGACATGCTGATGATTCCCAACGCGCATCACGGTTATGGCGCCGCGACGCCGTACATCACCCGCCGTCGCTGGGATTATTTCGTGACCAACCTCGCCGGCAACACGCCGCCGAAGGAGTTCGCGCTCAAGCCGATGCCGACGCCGTGATCCTGGTGATCGGCATGTTGGGGTTCGCTGCGCTCACCCCAACCTAGCGCATGCTCGTCGGTTGGCGGTGAGCGCAGCGAACCCCAACGATAACGCTCGCCAAAACGCGCGAATCCAGCAAATGAAAAAACGGCGCCGAAAGCG
>CBAAAD010000419.1:0-3208 GCA_964658785.1 uncultured Methylobacterium sp. | reverse complement strand
ATCCACAGCAGACCTTCGCCCCTTACGCCTACCCGCAGCCGGCCAACGCCTTCCGGACCGCCAGCGGCATGCCGGGGCCGCTGTTCTGGCAGAACCGCGCGGACTATACGATCCAGGCCACGCTCGATCCGGTCAGTCGCAAACTCAGCGGCAGCGAAATCGTCACCTACACCAACCATAGCCCCGACGCGCTCGACGTGCTGTGGCTGCAGGTGGAGCAGAACCGCTATCGCAAGGATGCGCGCGGCGCCTTCAGCGACAAGTTTCCGCACCAATTCACCGATGGCGAACATATCGAGTCGGTGCAGGTCGAAGACGGCACCGGCAAGCTGCAGAACGCGACCTGGGTGATTTCCGATACCCGCATGCAGGTGCGTTTGCCGACGGCGCTGAAAGCCAAAGACGGCCAAGTGCGATTACACATTCGCTGGAGCTACACCGTGCCCGGCGAATTCGGCGGACGCACGGATTTCAACGCCAGCAAGAACGGCGACATCTTCGAAATGGCGCAGTGGTATCCACGGCTCTGCGTCTACGACGATCTGCGCGGATGGGACACCGCACCTTACCTCAACAGCGAGTTCTATCTGGAATACGGCGACTTCGATTATTCGGTCACCGTGCCGTGGGACATGATTGTCACCGGCTCGGGCGAACTGCTCAATCCCGCCGACGTGCTCACCGCCACCGAGCAGCAGCGGCTGGAGCAGGCGCGGCACAGCGACAGCACGGTGATGATCCGCACGGCCGAGGAAGTGACGCAGCCGTCCAGCCGTCCAAAACAGAGCGGCACCCTGACCTGGCATTTCCGCATGCAGAACAGCCGCGACGTGGCGTTCGGCGCATCAAAGTCCTATGTGTGGGACGCCGCGCGCATCAACCTGCCGGCCGGAAAGACCGCGCTGGCGATGTCGCTGTATCCGGTGGAAAGCGCTGGCGATAAAGGCTGGGGCCGCGCCACCGAATATCTGAAGGCTGCCACCGAATATTTCTCGGCGCAGTGGTTTCCCTACCCGTGGCCGGTGGCCGTCAACGAAGCCGGCACCGCCGGCGGCATGGAATATCCCGGCATCACCTTCGACGACAAAACCACCACAGGCAGCGACCTGCACGCGCTGATCGCGCACGAGATCGGCCACAGCTGGTTCCCGATGATCGTGGGCAGCAACGAGCGCCGCGATGCGTGGATGGATGAAGGCTTCAACACCTTCATCGACGTCTACGAATCCGACCACTTCAACCACGGCGAATTCGCGCCCAAGCGCGACAGTGAATACGCGCCCGGCAAAGGCACGCCGGCCGACCAGATGGCCGCGGTGCTAACCGATACAAATGCGCCACCGCTGCTCATCGGGGCCGATATGGTGCCCGAGAAATACCGCCATCCGATCAGCTATTTCAAGGGCGCCTTTGGCCTCACCTTGTTGCGCGAGCAGATCATCGGACCGGAGCGCTTCGACCCGGCGTTCCGCCGCTATATCGCGACCTGGGCCTACAAGCACCCCAGCCCGTCGGACTTTTTCCGCTTCATGGAAAGCGAAACCGGCGAAGATCTGGGCTGGTTCTGGAACGCCTGGTACCAGCACAACTGGCAGCTCGATCTGGCCGTGCAAAAAGCCGTCTATACCGGCGGCGATTTCCACAAAGGGCTCGACGTTACCGTGGCCAGCCTCGATCAGCTGGTGCTACCGGCAACGCTCGAAGTGATCTACGACGACGGCAGCAAACAGGACGTTCGCGTGCCGTGGGAAACCTGGCAGCAGCACCGCACGTACGCGATCCATGTCGACGGCGCGCACAAGGTCAAGTCGGTCACCATCGATCCCGCGCACGTGCTGCCGGATCGCAACCGGGCAAACGACGGCCTGCAAATGAAATGACCGCTGGCATCGGCGCTGCTCAGCCATGAAAAAGCCCGCCGTTCGGCCTTTTTCATGGCTCAGACGAATTCGGAACAGAGCTCAGAACGGAATATCGTCATCGTCAAAGCTGCTGTTGCCTGCCGGTGCTGACGGCGCGGGAGCGCGCTGGCCGTAGTCGTCACCGCCGCGATCGCCGCCGCGCGACGAGCCGCCGCTACTGCGCTGACCGCCCGAGCTCTGCGGACGCTCGCGCTGACCGCCGCCGCTGCCGCCACCGCCGCCTTCCATGCCGCCGAGCATCTGCATTTCGCTGGCGATCACGTCGGTGCTGTAGCGCTCGACGCCGGCCTTGTCGGTGTACTTGTCGGTGCGCAGCGAGCCTTCGATATACACCTGGCGGCCCTTTTTCAGATAGTCACCGGCGATTTCGGCCAGGCGACCGAACAGCTTCACCCGGTGCCACTCGGTGCGCTCCTGCTTTTCGCCCGACTGCTTGTCGGTCCACGATTCGGAGGTGGCGATGTTGATCGTGGTGATCGCGGTGCCGCTGCCGGTATGGCGCATTTCCGGATCACCGCCAAGGTTGCCGACCAGAATGACTTTGTTGACGCCACGTGCCATATCACTAACCTCGCTGTGCGTGGCCGAAGCCGGAGCCTCGACCGCTGTCGATAATTGCCGGCCACACAGCACAAATGCGCGCGCCCGACGGCCTCCCATCATAGCGGGCTGCGGCCATTTTCGGCATTCAGAATCCGCCGCTGGTGCATCCATCGGCCATACCGGCCCGTAATTAATCCCCGTGACTCTTCGCGGCGGGCAAGCACGCCAGCCTGCCGCCAACCCCACAGCTACGGGAGATACCACTTGACGACGCCCCTCCATCGCCACGCTTGTGCGCTTGTTCTGACACTCGCATGGGCCGCTACGGGCGCCGCTGCAGCGGACGCGCCCACAGCCGCTGGCGCCGTTCACTACGTCGAAGCCAAGGCCTCGGCCTCGGACGGCCACCTGATGTACACCGAATCCCACTGGATCTACGACGACGGCGGCAACCCGTCGCGGCTGGTGCTATATCGCTGCCCGGATGGCAAGCCGTTCGCCCGCAAGACCCTGCACGACGATGGCAGCGCCCAGGCGCCCAATTTTGAGCTGGACGACGGCCGCACGGGCTACCAGGAGGGCGTACGCAAGGCTGGCGGCAAGCGCGAGGTTTTCGTGCGCGACAGCAAGAACGCCAAGGAGCGCACGGCCGCGCTGGATACCTCACCCATGCCGGTGATCGACGCCGGCTTCGATGCCTATATTCGCGCCCACTGGAACAGCATGAGCAAGGACGGCGACAC
>CBAAAD010000418.1:0-3215 GCA_964658785.1 uncultured Methylobacterium sp. | reverse complement strand
GGTGGTGATACCGCCGCGATGAGCAGCCAGAAGTTTTTCCTTTAGCCCACCGATTGGCAGCACACGTCCACGCAGGGTGATCTCTCCGGTCATCGCTACTTCGGATCGCACCGGTACCTTGGTCAACACGGACACCAGCGCGGTGCACATGGCGATACCGGCACTGGGACCATCTTTCGGCGTAGCGCCTTCCGGCACGTGGATATGGATGTCCAATTTCTGATGGAAATCCGGATCAATGCCGAGTTGGTCAGCACGCGCGCGCACTACCGACAGTGCCGCCTGAATCGACTCCTTCATCACATCACCCAGCTGGCCCGTGTGCACCAGCCGACCCTTGCCGGGCACCACCGATGCTTCGATGCTCAGCAACTCACCGCCGACCTGGGTCCACGCAAGACCGGTCACCAGGCCGATTTCATTCTGAAGTTCTTTGCGCCCGAAATCGAAACGGCGCACTCCGAGGTAGTGGTCGAGATTCTCAGAGGTAATGCGGACCTTGCCTGCGCCGGCCTTGGCTTTGGCCTTGGACGCTTTTGCGGGCGCTGCCTTGGCTTTCTTGACTTCGCCCAGCGTCAGCTCCTTGACCACCTTGCGGCAGATTTTGGAGATCTCGCGTTCAAGATTGCGTACACCGGATTCACGCGTGTAATAGCGCACAATGTCACGCACAGCGTCCTCGTTGACGCTGAGTTCCTCCGGCTTCAGACCATTCGCCTTCAGCTGCTTCGTCAGCAGATATTTCTGTGCAATGCCGAGCTTTTCGTCTTCGGTGTATCCCGGAATGCGGATCACTTCCATACGGTCCAGCAACGGGCCTGGAATGTTCAGCGAGTTGGCGGTGGCAATCCACATCACTTCGGAAAGATCGAGATCGACCTCGAGGTAGTGATCGTTGAACGCGTGGTTCTGCTCCGGATCGAGCACTTCAAGCAGCGCGGACGAGGGGTCACCGCGGAAATCCATCGACATCTTGTCGATCTCATCCAGCACGAACAGCGGATTTTTCGCGCCCACCTTGTTGAGGTTCTGCACGATGCGTCCCGGCATCGAACCGATGTAGGTACGGCGATGACCGCGGATTTCCGCTTCGTCACGAACACCACCCAGGCTCATGCGCACAAATTTCCGGTTGGTCGCCTTGGCGATCGACTGACCGAGCGAGGTCTTGCCCACGCCGGGCGGGCCGACCAGGCAAAGAATTGGCCCTTTCATGACACTCACGCGCTGCTGCACGGCGAGGTATTCAAGGATGCGATCCTTGACCTTTTCCAGACCAAAGTGATCGGCATCGAGCACTTCCTGCGCCATCTGCAGATCCTTGCGGACCTTGCTGCGCTTCTTCCAGGGCACACCTACCAGCCAGTCGAGATAGTTGCGCACTACCGTCGCTTCTGCCGACATCGGCGACATCTGCTTGAGCTTGTTGAATTCCTGCTTGGCCTTGGTCAACACGGCCTTGGGCATGCCAGCGGCCTCGATTTTTTTCTGCAGATCTTCGACTTCGTTGGTGCCGTCCTCGTTGTCGCCCAGCTCCTTCTGGATCGCCTTCATCTGCTCGTTGAGGTAATACTCGCGCTGGCTTTTTTCCATCTGCGACTTGACCCGGCCGCGGATGCGCTTCTCGACCTGCTGCAAGTCCATCTCGCCATCGACCAGACCGATCAGCAGCTCCAGGCGCTCGCCCACGTCGGTGGTTTCCAGCACCTTTTGCTTGTCGGCCATGCGCACCGATAGATGCGCTGCGATGGAGTCGGCAACGCGCGACGGATCGTCAATGCCCGACAGGCTGGCCAGCACTTCAGGCGGCAGCTTGCGGCTCTGCTTGACCAGCTGTTCGAACAGCGAGATCAGGGTACGTGACACCACGTCGAGCTCGCGCTCCTTCGCGTTGTATACCGGCTCGATCACGCGCGAGCGCGCGGTAAGCATGCCGCCTTCCTCGCGAAAATCCTCGACCGCCACGCGCGACTGCCCTTCAACCAGCACCTTGACCGTGCCATCGGGCAATTTGAGCAGTTGAAGCACGCCGGCAAGCGTGCCGATCTGATGCAGGTCGGCAATCTCGGGATCGTCGATGTCCGGGGATTTCTGCGCGACCAGCAGAATCTGCCGCTCGCCTTCCATCGCGCGCTCGAGCGCGCGCATGGATTTGTCGCGCCCGACAAACAATGGAATGACCATGTGCGGATAAACCACCACGTCTCGTAATGGCAGTACGGGAAGCGCGTCTATCAACACGGGGGCTGTGGTGTTCTTGGCCATCGAAGAGGGTTCCCTCAGGAAGTCTGATCTGGGTTCGCCCCGACACTGCGCCGGGTGCGTCTGTTATTCAAGTGGAGGCCGACCGGCTTCCACTCAAGGTGTGACCCATGCGTAAAACAAAAAGGCTCCGGTGATTCACCGGAGCCGTTATTGATGCCAGCCTTCGCCGCGGCAAAACTGGGGTCAGGCAGCGTCGCCGCCCTCTCCCGCCACCCGCTGCTGAAGGTTGCCACGGTAGATCAGGTACGGCTCGGCCTGACCGTTGATGACCGCATCATCCACCACCACCTTGCTCACGTGCTCCAGCGATGGGAGTTCGTACATTGTGTCCAGCAAGACCTGCTCAAGAATGGTGCGCAAGCCACGCGCACCGGTCTTGCGCTTGAGCGCCTTGCGGGCAATCGCCTGCAGCGCTTCGGGGCGGAACTCCAGTTCGACTTCCTCCATCTCGAACAGTTTCTTGAACTGCTTGGTGACGGCGTTTTTCGGTTCCGTAAGAATTTTTACCAGCGCCGGCTCGTCCAGTTCGTCGAGCGTGGCCACCACGGGGAGGCGGCCGACGAATTCAGGAATCAGGCCAAAGCGAACCAGATCGGCCGGCTCGACGTCGGACAACGTCTTGCCAAGATTCTCGGTGCGCTCCTTGCTGCGTACCTCGGCCGAAAAGCCGATACCGGTATTCTCGGATCGCTGCTGGATCACTTTCTCAAGACCGGCGAACGCGCCGCCGCAGATAAACAGGATGTTCTTGGTGTCGACCTGCAGAAATTCCTGCTGCGGATGCTTTCGCCCACCCTGTGGCGGCACCGAGGCCAGCGTGCCCTCGATCAGCTTGAGCAACGCCTGCTGCACGCCCTCACCGGATACATCGCGCGTGATCGACGGGTTTTCGCTCTTGCGCGAAATCTTGTCGATCTCGTCAATGTAAACGATACCCGACTGGGCCTTTT
>CBAAAD010000417.1:0-3232 GCA_964658785.1 uncultured Methylobacterium sp. | reverse complement strand
TCCCGACTACACGCAGCGCCGGTGGGAACTCGACGGTCATCTGATCCACCTTGACCAGGTGCTGCCGCTGGGCATGCTCAGCGGTTACGGCTACCTCGTGAAGAACCTTACCTTGGCAAAGAATTCGGTGCGTACCGTCGGCGCGCGCTGGATCGGCGCCGCGACGATGGCCGAGACCAGCGCCAAGGTCGGGTGGACGATCGAAGGCGCGCATCAAAACGACTACGCCAACAATCCCGCGCATTTAAGCCTGCCCTATCACCTGTTCGAACTGAGCTACGGCCTGCCCGTCATCGCGGGCCGCCTCGGCGAGGAATCGCTGGGCGGCGATGGCAAAAACGCGTTCAATATCGCCTACGGTTCAGGCCACAGCTTCGACGGCTGGGCTGGCGTGTTCGCCATTCCCGCCCATGGGCTGCGCGATCGAAACGCCGGCGTGTATGGCACGCTGCCGTGGAATGCGCTGACCTGGCTCGTCACCCAGCACTGGTTCGATCCGCAAAGCGGCAGAGGCGCGCGCTACGGCACCGAGACCGATGCCGGCATCAAGGCGCAGATCAGCCCGCGCTTCAGCCTCGAGCTGCAGTACGGCGATTATCGCGCCGACAGCTTCACCGTGAGCCAGCGCAAGCTGTGGCTGCTGGCCGAATATCGTTACGGCAAGCAGGCGCTCTAAGTCGGCCGGGCGCAACACACCGCGGCGTAAATCACGACTGGTTCGCACTTCAGCGCCTGCGCATTTCAATGAATACATATGCATACGCTGGTTGCTGCATTGCGATGCTTTCTACTATCCATGAACGGAGCGCGGCCACATGCCGGCGCATCCGCGACGTGCAATGAGTAGCGGTATTCGACATCACGGCGGCAGTTGCTTCTCATCACGCCAGAACGTCCTTCACCACGCAGCACTCTCCACCACGTCGACATCGAGACATCTAATCGTCAACGGGAACTGGGGAGATCGAAGCGAATGAAACGTCACACGATTCTTGCAGCACTTCTGCTCTGTATTGGCCTCGCCGGCGCGCCGATCATGCCAGCGCGCGCCGCCATCAACAGCATGACGCTGGGCGCCAGCTACAACGCGCAGAAAACCAGCGTCACGTTCCGCGTGTATTCCTCGCAGGCCACGCGCATGGCGGTGTATCTGTATGCCAGCGGCTACGGCGCACAGGATGTGGCCAACTATGTGCTCAGCTCGGTCGGCAACGGCGTCTGGGCGGTGACGGTGCCGGTGTCGTCGATCCAGGCAGCGGGCATCACGGGAACGGTGTACTACGGCTACCGCGCCTGGGGGCCGAACTGGCCGTACAGCGCCAGCTGGGGCAAAGGCTCCGCCGCGGGCTTTATCTCTGACGTCGACACCAGCGGCAACCGCTTCAATCCGAACAAGCTGCTGCTCGATCCCTACGCGCAGGAGATCAGCCAGGATCCGCTCAATGCGTCGAACAAGAACGCCAACGTGTTCGCCTCCGGCGCCAGCTATCGCAACATCGACAGCGGCACCTACGCACCCAAAGGCATCGTGCTGATCCCCAGCACGCAAAGCACCGGCACCAAGCCGACACGCGCGCAAAAGGACGACGTCATCTACGAAGTAAACGTGCGCGGCCTGACCGAGCAGGACAGCAGCATCACCGCCGCCTATCGCGGCACCTATCGCGGCGCCGGACTCAAGGCGCCCGCGCTCGCCAGCCTCGGCGTCACCGCGGTGGAGTTTCTGCCGGTGCAGGAAACCCAGAACGACGCCAACGACGTCGTGCCCAATTCGGACGCCAACCAGAATTACTGGGGCTATATGACCGAAGACTACTTTGCGCCGGACCGCCGCTATGCCTACAACAAGGCCGCCGGCGGCCCGACCGCCGAATTCCAGGCGATGGTGCAGGCGTTCCACAACGCGGGCATCAAGGTCTATATCGACGTGGTCTACAACCACACCAGCGAGGGTGGAACCTGGAGCGGTTCGGACCCCACCACGGCGACCATCACCTCCTGGCGCGGCCTGGACAACAGCACGTACTACGAACTCGCCTCGGGCAACCAGTACTACTACGACAACACCGGCATCGGCGCCAACTTCAACACCTACAACACCGTGGCGCAGAATCTGATCGTCGACTCGATGGCGTACTGGTCAAACACCATGGGTGTCGACGGCTTTCGTTTCGATCTCGCCGCCGTGCTGGGCAACAGCTGCCTCAACGGCGCGGCAACCTCCGCCGCGCCCAACTGCCCGAACGGCGGCTACAACTTCGACGCAGCCGATAGCAATGTGGCGATCAACCGCATCCTGCGCGAATTCACCGTGCGGCCGGCAGCCGGCGGCAGCGGGCTCGATCTGTATGCCGAGCCCTGGGCGATCGGCGGCAATTCGTATCAGCTGGGCGGCTTTCCCAAAGGCTGGTCGGAATGGAACGGCAGCTTTCGCGACAGCACGCGTCAGGCGCAGAACGAGCTGGGCAACATCGCCGTATCGATCGGCCAGGAAGCGAACAATTTCTCCGGCTCGTCCATTCTGTTTCAGGCCAGCGGACGCGCGCCGTGGAACTCGACCAACTTTATCGACGTACATGACGGGCTCACGCTCAACGACGTGTATTCGTGCAACGGCGCCAGCAACGCGCAGGCCTGGCCGTACGGCCCCTCGGACGGCGGCACCAGCACCAACTACAGCTGGGATCAGGGCATGTCTGCTGGCACCGGCACCGCATTCGATCAGCGCCGCGCCGCGCGCACCGGCATGGCCTTCGAAATGCTCTCGGCCGGCACGCCGCTGATGCAGGGCGGTGACGAGTATCTGCGCACGCTTCAATGCAACAACAACGCCTACAACCTCGATTCGACCGCCAACTGGCTCACCAACACGTGGAGCGCCGACCAGTCGAATTTCTACACCTTCGCGCAGCGGCTCATCGCCTTCCGCAAAGCCCATCCGGCCCTGCGCCCAGCCACCTGGTATACCGGCAGCCAGCTCTCCTGGTACCAGCCCAGCGGCAGCGTCGCCGACAACAATTACTGGAGCAACAGCAGCAATCACTCGATCGCATATGTCATCAATGGCTCGTCGTTCGGCGACGCCAATGCCCTCTATGTCGCCTACAACGGCTGGTCCGCCAGCGTGGCGTTCACCCTGCCCGCGCCGCCCACCGGCACCAACTGGTACCGCGTCACCGACACGTGCAACTGGAATGACGGCGCCAATACCTTCGTTGCGCCGGGCAGCGAG
>CBAAAD010000416.1:0-3238 GCA_964658785.1 uncultured Methylobacterium sp. | reverse complement strand
GTCGAGGGTGAGGATGCAGCTGCCAAGTCCGCCGGCGACGACAAGAAGGACGACCAGAAGTAAGCCGCTGCAGCCCGCGCCGGGAACGGTGCGGGCTGCGCTGCTTGCCTTCCGTCATGGCAGGTTTGCGACTCATCGTCGGGCTGGGCAACCCCGGTGCCGAATACCTCAGAACCCGGCACAACGCCGGGTTCTGGTTTGTGGACGCCCTGGCCAGCGCGCAGGGTCAGCGCTTCGGTTTCGACGGCAAGCTGCACGGCGAGGCCTGCAAGGTCACCATCGGTGACGACTCGGTCTGGCTGTTGAAGCCGTCCACGTTCATGAACAAAAGCGGCATCGCGGTGGCTTCCGCGCTGCGCTACTACGAGATCGAGCCGGAGCAGTGCCTGGTCGCGCACGACGATCTCGATCTTCCGCCGGGTGTGGTTCGCCTCAAATTCGATGGCGGTCACGGCGGTCAGAACGGTTTGCGCGACATCATGGCCCATCTCGGGCACGGTAAATTCCATCGCCTGCGTGTGGGTATCGGTCATCCCGGGCATCGGGACCAGGTGACGCCCTGGGTGCTGGGTCGGCCCTCGGCGGCTGACGAGGACGCCGTGCTGTTCGGCATGGGCAGGGCGCTCGATGTGCTGCCGCTGGCCACCCGAGGCGAGTTTGAAAAGGCGATGCATCAGCTGCACAGCGGGGAAACCAGCGCAGCGAAAAAATAGGCTCTCACTCACTGCAGACGCGATACGCAAGCCGAGCTATTGGATCGATTTGCGCCTCACGTTTCACGGTACGGAATCATCATGGGTATCAAATGCGGCATCGTCGGTCTGCCCAACGTCGGCAAGTCCACCCTGTTCAACGCGCTGACCAAGGCAGGCATCGAGGCGGCTAACTACCCGTTCTGCACCATCGAGCCCAACGTGGGCATCGTCGAAGTGCCGGACGCGCGGCTGGCGCAGCTGGCCGAGATCGTCAAGCCGCAGAAAATCGTGTCGGCGGTGGTCGAGTTCGTCGACATCGCCGGACTGGTGGCGGGTGCGTCGAAGGGCGAGGGCCTGGGCAACCAGTTTCTGGCCAACATTCGCGAAACCGACGCCATCGTCAACGTGGTGCGCTGTTTCAACGACGACAACATCATCCACGTGGCCGGCCGCGTCGATCCGCTCGATGACATCATCGTCATCGGCACCGAGCTGGCGCTGGCCGATCTGGCCACGGCCGACAAGGCGCTGCAGCGCGAGCAGAAGAAAGCCCGCGCCGGCGACAAGGACGCCAAGCTGATGGTCGCCGCGCTGGAGAAGGTCGTGCCGCATCTGGACCAGGGCAATCCGGCGCGCTCGGCGCCGCTGTCCGATGAGGAAAAGCTGGCGCTCAAGCCGCTGTCGCTGCTGACCATCAAGCCGGCGATGTACGTGGCCAACGTGGCCGAAGACGGTTTCGAGAACAATCCGCTGCTCGACAAGGTGCGCGAGCATGCGTCGATCGAGGGTGCGCCGGTCGTCGCCGTGTGCGCGGCCATCGAGTCGGACATGGCCGAGATGGACGACGCCGACAAGGCGGAGTTTCTCGCCGAAATGGGCCTCAACGAGCCGGGCCTCAACCGGCTGGCGCGCGCGGCGTTCGGGCTGCTTGGCCTGCAGACCTACTTCACTGCCGGCGTCAAGGAAGTGCGCGCCTGGACCATCCGTATTGGCGATACCGCGCCGCAGGCGGCGGGCGTGATCCACACCGATTTCGAGCGTGGTTTCATTCGTGCGCAGACGATCGGTTTCGATGATTTCATCCGCTATCGCGGCGAGCAGGGCGCCAAGGAGGCGGGCAAGATGCGCGCCGAGGGCAAGGACTACGTCGTCAAGGACGGCGACGTGCTGAATTTCCTGTTCAACGTCTGACGCGCGTCGGCGCGAACTCGTTCGACCTTTAGCCGGAGTTTCCATGTCAGGCCAGCAGCACGAAGTGACGTTTCGTTTTCTCGCCCAGCCCACCGACGTCAATTTCGGCGGCAAGGTGCACGGCGGCATGGCCATGAAGTGGATCGATCAGGCCGGTTACGCCTGCGCGGTGGGCTGGAGCGGCGCGTATTGCGTCACCGCATCCGTCAGCGGTATCCAGTTCGTGGCGCCGATCCTGATCGGCGATCTGGTCACGGTGCGGGCTCGTCTGATTCACACCGGCACATCGAGCATGCATATGGCGGTGGACGTGCTGGCGCGTGATCTGCGCAAGGACGAGCAGCGGCTGGCAACCAGCTGTGTGATGGTTTTCGTGGCGCTCGATGGACAGGACGGAAAGCCGACACCAGTGCCGCGCTGGGAGCCGAGCAACGACAGCGAGCGCAGGCTGCAGCAGCAGGCCAAACAGCTGCTTGAACTGTCCAAGGGCATGGAGCAGCTGATCGACGTGCACGGCGCGTCCGCAAGCTGAGCTGCGCGCCGCATGCGCAAAAACTGTGCGAAATACGTGCATTTGGACGCCTCAGGTGTTGACAGCTCAAGGCCCGATCCACACAATACGCGTTCTTTGTTGGAGGGATACCCAAGCGGCCAACGGGGGCAGACTGTAAATCTGCTGGCTTACGCCTTCGGTGGTTCGAATCCACCTCCCTCCACCAGCTTGGACGCCACTCGAGGATTTTTGAGAGTGGTGAAGAGTGAAGTTTTTCGAAAAGGCGATGCCGTACCTGGTCGCTGTGACAAAAAAGAGTTTTAGCAGGGTTGCATGGATGCAGTGTTGATCGCGACGCGAAAGCGGCGCGGCCCTGATGGATGAGGCGGGTGGATTGATTCGATATGGATCACCAGGCCGGCCCCGTTTATCGAGCGAGTTCCGCGCAGGGCGGGAGTAGTTCAATGGTAGAACATCAGTTTTCCAAACTGATTACGCGGGTTCGATTCCCGCCTTCCGCTCCATTGCGCTGCATCGGCCAAACGGTGGACTTTTGCCTGCATTGCGGAAGTCGACGCTTTTTTTGAATTGTCCGGCAGGATGCCGGTCTGTTCTTTGCCATCATGGAGGATGGCTGAAGTATCTGCTCATGTAGCTCAGTCGGTAGAGCACTTCCTTGGTAAGGAAGAGGTCACAGGTTCGATTCCTGTTATGAGCACCATTTCACTACGCCCGTAAAGGCCCAGGCCAGATACGGACGGTTTTTTTCCTTCAATATGATTGACTCCATCGGGGTTTAGCGCGCATGGCAAAGGGTAAATTCGAACGCACCAAGCCGCACGTCAACGTCGGCACGATT
>CBAAAD010000415.1:0-3239 GCA_964658785.1 uncultured Methylobacterium sp. | reverse complement strand
GATCTATCAAGGCCGAAGCGCTGGGTTCGCTGAAGCCGCACGCGGAAGAAAATGCTTGGCACCACGCCGAGCTGTCGAAGGAATTTGCCGAGCTCGAATACCACACGATGCGCGACAGCGTCCTCAAGACCAAGGTGCGCATCGATGGTCGTCAGCTCGACGACGTGCGTCCGATCACCTGCCGCGTCGGCGTACTGCCGCGCACGCACGGCTCGGCGCTGTTCACTCGCGGTGAAACGCAGGCGCTGGTGATTGCCACGCTCGGCACCACCCGCGACGCGCAGATCATCGACGCACCGGAAGGCGAGTCGAAAGACCCGTTCCTGTTCCACTACAACTTCCCTCCGTTCTCGGTCGGTGAGGCTGGTCGCTTCGGTGCGCCGAAGCGTCGCGAAATCGGTCATGGCCGTCTCGCCAAGCGCGGCGTGCAGGCCGTCAAGCCCAGCATCGAAGAATTCCCATACGTGGTGCGCGTGGTTTCGGAAATTACCGAATCCAACGGCTCCTCCTCGATGGCCTCGGTCTGCGGCTCTTCGCTGGCGATGATGGACGCGGGCGTGCCGCTGAAGGCGCCGGTAGCCGGCATCGCGATGGGTCTGGTCAAGGAAGGCAACGACTTCGTCGTGCTGTCCGACATCCTCGGTGACGAGGATCATCTGGGCGACATGGATTTCAAGGTGGCCGGTAGTGCCAACGGCATCTCCGCGCTGCAGATGGACATCAAGATCGACGGCATCACCGAAGAGATCATGAAGGTGGCGCTGGAGCAGGCCAAGCGTGGTCGTCTGCACATTCTTGGCGAAATGGCCAAGGTCATCACCACCGCGCGTCAGGAAATGAGCGAGTACGCGCCGCGCCTGATCACCATCAAGATCCACCCGGACAAGATCCGCGAAGTGATCGGCAAGGGCGGCGCGACCATCCGTTCGATCACCGAAGAGACCGGCGCCACCATCGACATCAACGACGACGGCACGGTGATCATCGCTTCGGTCAACCGCGAAGCGGGCGATGCGGCGAAGAAGCGCATCGAGCAGATCGTTTCCGACGTCGAGCCGGGCCGCATCTACGAGGGCAAGGTTGCCAAGCTGATGGATTTCGGTGCCTTCGTGACGATCATGCCGGGCAAGGATGGTCTGGTGCACGTGTCGCAGATCTCCAGTGAGCGGGTCGAGAAGGTTTCCGACAAGCTGAAGGAAGGCGACATCGTCAAGGTCAAGGTGCTCGAAGTCGACAAGCAGGGCCGTATCCGCCTGTCCATGAAAGCCGTGACCGAGGACGAAGCCGCCGCCGGCGTCTGAGTCTAAAGTTACCGATGCGATCGAGAGGCCCGGCTTTGACGCCGGGCCTCTTGCTTTTGCGGTAACCGTTTTCTGTGTGTCGCTTTTGTTAGGATGAAGCGACAAGAGCGATGAGAATCCGCGCGTGACCAAGCAAGCAGACGATTTTTTCAAGACCGGTGCCGCCAAGGACTATCAGGACATGGTGCGCAAATCCTGGGAAGCGTTTGCCGCCCACATGCAGCCACCGTTTGGTGCCCCCAGCGCCGAAGAGGCGCGTCGCTCGTCTTCCACTTCGACAAAAAGCGCGCCGGTCAACCTCACCCTCGATCACGCGCTGGCCGGCCTGAAAAGCTACGCCGACTGGCTGCAGAGCGCCGCCGCCAGTGTCTCGGCACCGCAGAATGACTGGCAGCAGCAGATTCAGCAGCTTTTCGCTGGCGCCAGTCAGCCTTTCTCTCACGGCTTTGCGGGTGCCGATAACGCGGCGTCCAAAACCTTTGTCGAGCAGTGGCAGGCGTGGCTGAATTCCCATCAAAAAGCGGATGCCTCCGCGGCGAGTGCGAAGCCGCAGGCTCCCGGTGCGGGCGAATTTGGCTTTGGCAACGAGCAGCATGCACAGCAGCAGGCGCTCGCCGATGCCATTGCCAAACATCTTGAAGCTGCTCAGCGTTATCAGGCGTTGATGCAGCGTTCCAATGCGCAAGCCATCGAAAAAATGCAGGCGAGGTTGTCCAAGCTCACGGCGCCCGGCCAACAGATCGAATCGCTGAAGGTGCTGTACGACCTGTGGGTCGATTGTGCGGAAGAAGCCTACGCCGAGATCGCCCTATCGGAAGAATTCCGCGAAGCGTATGGCGAGGTGGTCAACACGCAGATACGCGTGCGGCAGCTGCAGCAGGAGCAGACCGAATATCTCTGCCAGCAGCTTGGCATACCGACGCGCAGCGACGTGTCGAGTCTGGGCGAACGGCTGCATTCGCTGCGGCGTGAGATGCGCCAGGGCAAGACTGCAACGCCCGCCGATCACACCGAAGAGCTGGAAGCGCTGCGCCGCGATGTAGCCTTACTCAAGGAGCAACTGCTGGCCAGCGCGAGCAGCGCACCGCGATCAGCGACCAGGAAAGCTCCGAAGCCGAAAACAGCGGTGGCGAAAAAGGTATCGCGTTCGGCGGTAAAGAAGTCCGTAGCCAAACCTCCATCGAAAAAAATAGCCAGGGCGGCCGTAAAAAAACAGGCAGCTGCATCACCTCCTTTAAAGCCCGTTGCGCGCGCCAAACCGCGCAAGCGCAGCTAAGGAGCGGCTTTGAAGAACTCGCCGTTTCGGATGGACCCCAGCAAGATCATGGACGAGGTCAGCGCTTTTCAGCGCAAGCTGGCCTCGGGTATGGGCCAGTTGCGGGGAGCGCGCCAGCCCGAGTACGCCAACACCCCGCGCGAGCTCGTCTACAGCGAAGACAAGCTGAAAGTCTGGCATTTCAGGGGCGCGAAAAAACCGACCTCCAAGACGCCTCTGCTGATCGCCTATGCCCTGGTCAACACCGTCTGGATGACCGATCTGCAGGAAGACCGGTCGATGGTGCGCAACCTGCTGGAACAGGGTGAGGACGTTTATCTGATCGACTGGGGCTATCCCGACGCCTCTGATCGCTGGCTTACGCTGGACGATTACATCAACGGCTATCTTGATCGCTGCGTCGATGCGGTGCGCCAGCGGCACGCGCTCGCTGCGATCGACCTGCTCGGTATCTGCCAGGGTGGCGTGTTTTCGCTGTGCTATACCGCCCTGCATCCGCAGAAAATCCGTAATCTGATCACCATGGTGACACCGGTGGATTTCCAGACGCCGGACAACATGCTGTCGCAGTGGGCACGCACGCTCGACGTGGATCGGTTTGTCGATACGGTCGGCAACATCCCCGCCGCGCTGATGAATTATGTGTATCTCTCGCTCAAGCC
>CBAAAD010000414.1:0-3242 GCA_964658785.1 uncultured Methylobacterium sp. | reverse complement strand
CTGGCGGCGATCGCCGCCGGCAACAGGGTGCTGATCAAGCCGTCCGAGCTGACGCCCGCCTTCTCCAGCCTGCTCGGCGCGTTGGTCGGCAAGTATTTCAACGCCGACGAGATGGCGGTGGTGACCGGCGATGCGGATGTCGGGCGGGCCTTCTCCGCCCTGCCGTTCGACCATCTGTTCTTCACCGGCTCGACCGCGATCGGCCGGATCGTCGCGCAGCAGGCGGCGGCGAACCTGACGCCGGTGACGCTGGAGCTGGGCGGCAAGTCGCCGGCGATCATCGGCCCCGGCGCGCGCTTCGACAACGCCGTGGAGCGCATCCTGTTCGGCAAGCTGGTCAACGCCGGACAGACCTGCATCGCGCCGGATTACGTGCTGCTGCCGCGCGCGCGCATGGCCGAATTCATCGACGTGGCCAAGCGCACGGTGGCAAAAATGTATCCGCAGCTGGCGCAGAGCAAGCAGTACGCCAGCGTCATTTCCGATCGCCAGTACGCGCGCCTGGTCGGCCTGCGCGACAAGGCCGTGGCGGCGGGCGCGAAAGTACATCTGCTGGGCGACGCGCCGGATGACGCCTCGCGTCGACGCCTGTCGCCGCAGCTGGTAAGCGACGTCAGCGACAGCATGGACATCATGCGCGACGAGATCTTCGGCCCGCTGCTGCCGCTGCTGCCGTACGACTCGATCGACGAAGCGGTCGCGTACGTCGCCGTCCATCCGCATCCGCTGGCGCTGTACCTGTTCGAGGAAGACGGCGCGCTGATCGACTCGGTGCTGGCGCGCACCGTGGCCGGCGGCGTCAGCGTCAACGACACGCTGTACCACATTGCCCAGCACGGCCTGCCATTCGGCGGCGTCGGCCCGTCGGGCATGGGCGGCTATCACGGCGAAGCGGGCTTCCGCACCTTTTCGCACATGAAGCCGGTGTTCCGGCAGGCGCGCCTGAACGGTGCCGGCATGCTCGGGCCGCCGTACGGGGCGTTTTTCCATCGCATGGTGAATCTGCTGATCAAGCGCGGCTGAGCGCCTGCCGCTGCGGCGCCATCCGCTGCGCTGCGGCCAGCGGCCCGCTTTTTTTCTGAACGCGGGTGGCGTCGGAGTGGAACGGCCGAGCATCCGGCCGCCGGCGCTGTTACCCTCGGGATCGTCTTGAGCAGCACGACCGGTGTTGGCATCACCAGGGGAGTACGGCCATGCAATGTTTCGTCTACGCCAGCCAGCGCAAGCCCGACAGCTACGTGTGGCTGGCGCGCCGCGATGGTTTCGATGTGCTGTCCGAATCGCTGCTGCTGCTCTTGGGCGAGCTGCGTTTCGTGGTCGAAGTGCACCTCGACGAGCAGCGCAAGCTGCCGGTGGAAGACACCGAACAGGTGCTCGACCATCTGCGCACGCAGGGCTGGCATCTGCAGCTGCCGCCGCAGCAGACGCTCGCTGTTTCCAATCATCCGTCGTATCGCGAGTCGGCCACGCGCGACGATCGTGATGACTGAGGTTCAGCGCATGAACCTTTGGCCGCATGCGCGGAATAAAACGCCGAAAAATAGTGCGGGTGTTAACACCAGGTTACCGTCTGAAGTCGCAACGATTTCTATACTGTCGGCATGACTCAGCCCAAATCACGACGACGCCCTCCTATCGCGCAATCCATCGCCTGGTTCATTCCCGGGCTGCTGGCGATTGTGGCCGCCGGGCTGGTCAATCATCCGCTGACCCTGATCCCGTTGCTGCTGGCCAACGCGCTGACCATGGCCGCGATCTGCCACGCGATCGGCTTCGATCCCGAACCGCGTTTCGGCCGCACGGTCTTGCGCCGCGGCGCGGCGCATCTGGTGATGTTTACTGGCTACACCGTGCTGGTGTTTTTGCTGGTGGCGTGGCCGATGCTGCAGCTGAGCCATACGCCCAGCCTGGGCGCCGCGCTGATTCTCGCGGCGGCTCTGGTCATTGCGCTGGCGGCACTGTGGCGACTGTGGCCCGCCTTCGGGCTGGTGTTTGTCTGGGACGACGCCTACCCGGCGCAGCGCGACAGCTCGTGGATATTCACCGCGACCCTGCGTAGCCTGGCTTTTGGTCGGCACCTGTCGCACGAGGAGCGATTCTTCAGCCACTACCTACCGGCGTCGCTGGCGCTGCTGGTGCTGGCCTTTGGCGCAGTGGCCTTGACCGGGTTGTACGGCGTGCTGCCGCCCGAGCCGCGCATCGCGGCGCTGGCCATTTACGGCGTGGTGCTGCTGCCGCTGGGCAGCCTGATCATTGCCAACCGCACGCTGCGCGCGCTGCTCTGTGCGAAAAACGTCAAGGCGGCGACAGCGACGACGCCCGAGGCGATCAAGTCCATTCCCGCCAGGCCGCCGGCGGTGGTGGTGTTGAACGAGCAGGAGCGCACGGCGGGCACGCCGGAGCAGGCGAAAGCACTGCTGATCGCCACGCGCGATGGCGATATCGATCGCGCGCTGGCTCTGGTCGAGGCCGGTGCGGACCCCAACACCGCGCCAGCGTCGGATGATCGCGACCAGCGCCCGGTGCTGATGCTGGCCGCGTTGCTGCCCGATACGCGCCTGCTGCGCGCGCTGATCGCCAAGGGTGCGGACGTGAATCGTGCCAGCGGCGGCATCACGCCCCTGCTGGCCGCCACCCGCGACAGCTGGCACGGCCGCGCCGAAGCGGTGATGACGCTGCTCGCCAACGGCGCCAATCCGCTGGCCGCCGATGCCGAAGGCAGCACGCCGCTGCACGGCGCCGTGCTGAGCGCGGAAGCAGGCGTCGCCGCGATGCTGCTGGATGCTTCGGCGCCGATCAACGCGCTGACCCGCTCGGGCGTCAGCCCGCTGGCAGTCGCCTGCCGCGCCGCCAACTGGCCGCTGGCAAAATTTCTGCTGGAGCGCGGCGCCAAGCCCACACCCGCTGGAGGCGAGCCCGCGCTCATCGCCGCGGCGAGCATCGCCGATGACGACATGACCGGCGTCAAGCTGCTGCTCAAGCATCGCGCGGCGGTGAATGCGGTGGACGCGCGCCATCGCAGCGCGCTGCTCACTGCCGCCGCCGAAGGGCATGAACAGATCGCCCGCGTGCTGTGCGCGGCCGGCGCCGACGTAACGCTGGCCGACCACCGCGGCAGCACCGCGCTGATGGAAGCGGCACGCGCGGGCGCCGGCGGCATCGTGCAGCTGCTGGCCGAGTCGCAGCCCGACGCGCGCGCGCGCGACCACCACGGCCGCGACGCGCTGACGCTCGCCTGCCAG
>CBAAAD010000413.1:0-3265 GCA_964658785.1 uncultured Methylobacterium sp. | reverse complement strand
GGCGCGCGCCAGAAACACCTCGGCATCGACGCTGAGCAAGGTCGGCTGATGGCGATACCCGTCACCCTCACCGACGTTGCCGCCGGCAAGCAGTTCGGCACCGGCCGTGATCAGCACGGCGACCGAGCTGCGCAGTGAATCCTGCACGCCGCGAGAAAACAGCGGCTTGGGCGACGCCGCGGCAAAAAGCGCTTGCGCGGCGGCGATAAACGCATCGCCGTCGCCCGCCGGCACCACCACGACGCCGGGGTTGGTGCAGAACTGGCCGCTGCCCATCACGCACGAGGCGAAAAACTCCTGCGCCAGCGCGTCGCCGCGTTCGGCCAGCGCGCCGGGCAGCAGGAACACCGGATTGATGCTCGAGAGCTCCGCATAGATCGGCACGCCGGCCTTGTCCGCCGCGGCCTTCAGAGCCAGGCCGCCGTTGCGGCTGCCGGTAAAGCCGATCGCGCCCAGTCGCGCATCGCCGGCCAGCGCCAGGCCCAGCGCGTTGTCGAAGTGATAAAGCATCTGCACCGCGGCGGCTGGCAGGCCGGTATCGACCAGCGCCTTGTGGGCCAGCTGCGCCAGCCGCTGGCTGGTGGCCGGATGGGACGGATGCGCCTTGGCAATGACCGGATTGCGCGCGGCGATGGCCGACGCAAAATCGCTGCCGGCCATGGCGTTGAAGGCGAAGGGAAAGTTGTTCGGCCCGAACACCAGCACCGGCTTGCCGAGCGATGCGCGGTGCGCGCGCAGTCCGGACTGGGTGTCGATTACCGGATCGGTCCAGCCATAGTGACGTGCGGCCTCGGCCGCCTGCCGCAGCTGGCCGCTGGCCCGCGGCAGTTCGACCGAGCGCAGCCGCGGCTCCACCGGCAGGGCGGTTTCGGCGTGCGCCAGCGCCACCAGAGTGTCGGCGTCCGCCTCGATCGCCGCCGCATACGCATCAAGAAAATCGGCGATGCGCGCCGCCGGCGCGGCGGCCAGTTCGTCGGCCACCGCGACGGCCGTGGCCACGGCGGATTCGATATCCGCCGCGCCGCTGATCGGAAAGTGCGGCCCGATCGGCGCGCCGCGCGTGGGGTCTTCGGCCTGAAAATGTGCCTGCGGATGCTTCGCCGCACGCCATTGGCCACCTATCAGCACATTTTCGAGGGCAGTCATATCAAAGGCTCGGCTTGGTGGCCATGGCGTGCTCGATCACCTTGAGCGCGGCTTCGCGTTCAGCGCCGGCCACGGGCAGACGCGGGGCGCGCACGGTTTCGCTGCCGGTGCCGGTTTTTTCCTGCACCAGCTTGATCAGCTGCACAAAGGTCGGCACGGTATCCAGGCGCAGCAGCGGCAGGAACCACGCGTACAGCGACTCGGCCGCCTTGGAGCCACCGCTCTGGGCCAGTTCGAACAGCTTCACCGATTCAAACGGATACGCATTGACCAGGCCGGCAACCCAGCCGACCGCGCCCATGCTCACGCCTTCGACGATGGCATCGTCCATACCCACCAGCAGCTGCAGGCGATCGCCCAGCAGCGAGCGGATGGCGGCAAAACGGCGAACGTCGCCGGAGGATTCCTTGACCGCCTCCAGGTTCGGGAATTCGGCGGCCAGCTCGGCCATCTGCGCCGGCGTGAAGTCGGTCTTGTAGGCCACCGGATTGTTGTAAAGCATGCAGGGCAGGTCGGTGGCGGCAATCACGGCCCTGGCGTGCGCGCCCATTTCGCGCCAGTCGGTGGAGTACACGTATGGCGGCAACACCATCAGTCCGCGGCAGCCAATGGCTTTGGCTTCCTTGGCGAGCTTGACCGCTTCGTCGGTGGACAGCGAGGCGATGCCGGGAATCACCGGCGCGCGACCGTCGAGTGCCTCGACCAGCGTTCTCAGAATGGCCAGCTTTTCGTCGAAGCTCAGCGTGGCCGCTTCGCCCAGTGAACCGAGCGGCACAATGCCTTTGCAACCGGCGTCGATCAGCTGCCGCGCGTGGCTGGCCAGAAACGCATGGTCGACCGTGCCGTCGGCATGAAAGGGAGTGGTGATAGCGGGCAGAACGCCGTGCCAGAGAGCATGACTCATGCGATGAATCCTCAGGTGTTATCGATGGAAGAAAGGTTCAGGCTGGCCAGCGTGGACAGCCGTGCGGGGAAAAGTGGCGGTCGCGGTTGTATACGAGAAAAACGTCCGATCTCGGCCAGCGCGCTGCCGCATATCCGGCCCTGGCAGGCACCCATGCCGCAGCGCGTGGCGAGCTTTGCATCACGGGAATCCGTATAGCCGTCCAAAGCGGAAAGCGTGACGTCCTCGCAGCGGCATATCAGCGTGTCCGGCTGAGCCAGTGCGTGCACGCGCGGGTCCAGCGCAAAACACTGGTCCAGGGCTTCGGAAAAAAGGCGCGCGCGTCGGCGTGACGGCAGCAGCCGATCGGCCTCGCTGGCGTTGCCTGTCGCCGCGTATCCCGCGATGGCGCCTTCGATGCGCGCCGAGTCGCGGCCACCGATGCCGCACGATTCGCCGGCTGCATAAACATTGAGAACGCTGGTCTGCTGATAGCAATCGGTATCGACACAGGCGTGGGCGCCGTGCAGCTTCAGTTCGCAGCCGAGCAACTGCGCCAGTTCCACGTTGGCCAGCAGGCCATAGCCCACGGCCAGCAGATCGCAGTCGATGCGCTCGATACCGCGCGGGCCGTCCACATCGATGGACTGCAAGGTGCTGTCGCCATAAGCGCGGTGCACGATGCTGCCGCAGCGATACGGCACGAGGCGTGCGCGCAAGGCAACCGCCTGCGCCGCCTTGCCAGGCCAGCGCCACAGGCCGCGTGCGAAACGCTGGATGTTTTCTCTGGACGATTGCTCGTAGATGCCAAGCACTTCGGCGCCATGCGCTTTGGCGGTTGCGGCGGCGGCCAGCAGCAGCGGACCGCTGCCAGCCACCACCACGCGACGGCCAGCCAGAGGCCAGCCCTGTTTGGCCAGGGCCTGCAGCCCACCGGCGCCGGTGACGCCGGCGAGTGTCCAGCCGGGAAACGGCAGCAGCAGCTCGCGCGCGCCGGTTGCCAGAATCAGTGCGCGGTAGCGCAGCACGCGAGCGCCGCGCGCGTCCTGCACCAGCAGGCCGCCGTTCTCGCAGGCCACCACGCGCGTCTGCGCCAGCCAGTCCAGCGCCGGGTGGCTCAGCGTGTTTTCGATGCTCCGCCGGGCCATGGCCGGTGCCGCATGCTGCACGTCATGACGCCAGACCTGGCCACCCGGCATCGCCTGTTCGTCGAGCAGGCCCACGCGGGCGCCGTCG
>CBAAAD010000412.1:0-3272 GCA_964658785.1 uncultured Methylobacterium sp. | reverse complement strand
TCGCGGGTGAAATGGTATTTGTCGGCGCACAGTTCGCCGAACACGCCCATCGCCTGGCCGTCGTACGGGTTGGTGAGTCCGTCCCAGGCCATGTGGTCGACCAGCTGGCCGTCCCCGTAGCGGATGCCGGTGCGCGCATTGACCATGTGCGGCGCGTTGGTCATCGATTCCATGCCGCCGGCCACCACGATGCTGGCCGAGCCGGCCTTGATCAGGTCGTTGCCCAGCATGATCGCCTTCATGCCCGAACCGCAGACCTTGTTGATGGTGGTGGCGCCGGTGCCGAACGGCAGGCCGGCTTCCAGCGAGGCCTGACGGGCCGGCGCCTGACCGAGATTGGCCGGCAGCACGCAGCCCATGATCACTTCGCTGACGTCGTCGGCCGCAATCGTCGCTTGCTCCAGCGCTGCGCGAATGGCCGCCGCGCCGAGCTTCGGCGTCGGCACACCGGTGAACTGGCCGAGAAAGGAACCGATGGCCGTGCGCTTGGCACCGACGATGACGACGCTGACATTCGACATGGATGACTCCAGTGACTGATAAGAGGTACGTGGGGTGCAGACTCTGTCATGGCACGAATGCCCGACAGACAACCCGCTGATTATCGCAGGCCGCCGTAAAGAGCGGCAAATGCCGATGTCCCGCTGGCTGGCGCAAGTGCCGGATGGCTTTGCGTCGGCATGAATGCCATCGAGCGCCAGCGCCCGGCGAGGCTACGGGCGTTCGTTCATCCCGGCGAGCGGGCCGTCAATACTTGCCGTGAAACAGCTCGCGCCCGATCAGCATGCGGCGGATTTCGTTGGTGCCGGCGCCGATCTCGTAGAGCTTGGCGTCGCGCAGCAGGCGGCCGGCGGGGTAGTCGTTGATGTAGCCGTTGCCGCCGAGCGCCTGGATCGCTTCCAGCGCGACCTGCACGGCATTTTTCGAGGCGTTGAGCAGGCAGGCGGCCGGATCGATGCGTGATTTCACGCCGCTGTCGAACTGCTGCGCCACCATGTAGGCGAAGCCGCGCGAGCTCTGCAGGGCGGTATACATGTCGGCGATCTTCGCCTGCATGATGCCGAAGGTGCCGATCGGCGCATTGAACTGCTTGCGCTCGCGCACGTAGGGAATGGTGAGATCGAGCGCCGCCTGCATGATGCCGAGCGGGCCGCCGGACAGCACCACGCGCTCGGTGTCGAGGCCGCTCATCAGCACGCGCACGCCTTCGTTCACTTCGCCGACGATGTTTTCTTCGGGAATTTCGCAGTTCTCGAACACCAGCTCGCAGGTGTTGGAGCCGCGCATGCCGAGCTTGTCCAGCTTCTGCGCGGTGGTGAAGCCCTTCATGCCTTTTTCGATGATGAAGGCGGTCATGCAGCGGCTGCCGGCCGGGCGCGGCGCGGTGCGCATGTAGACCAGCAGCACGTCGGCATCCGGGCCGTTGGTGATCCACATCTTGCTGCCGTTGGCGACCCACACGTCACCGACTTTCTCGGCCTTGCAGCTCATCGAGCCGACCACGTCGGAGCCGGCGCCCGGTTCGCTCATCGCCAGCGCGCCTACGTATTCGCCCGAGCACAGCTTGGGAATGTACTTGCGCCGCTGCGCCTCGTTGCCGTTGTGGAAGATGTTCTGTGTGGCGAGGTTCGAATGCGCGCCGTACGACAGGCCGACCGAACCCGATGCGCGCGAGATTTCCTCCATCGCCACCATGTGCGCCAGAAAGCCCATGCCGGTGCCGCCATATTCGGTGGGTATGGTCATGCCGAGCAGGCCCATCTCACCCAGCTTTTGCCACAGGTCGGCCGGGAACAGGTTGTCGCGATCGATGCGGTCGGCGCGCGGGGCGATTTCCTTTTCAGCAAACGCGTGCACGGTTTCGCGCAGCAGGTCGAGGTCTTCTCCGAGCGGAAAGGGGCGCATGCGATGTAACTCCTGAAGAATGACTGGCGGTCAACGTAGCGCGGCAGTTTACAACCTGGCGGGGTTATCGCCGTGAAGCCGATGGTCGCAGCCGCGCAAACGCACGAATCAGGCCTCGCGATACAGCGCCACGCCCAGCTCCGCCAGCTCGTCGTGCAGCGCAAGCACCAGCGCCAGCTGTCCCACCACCAGGGTGGCGATATCGTCCTCGGCGCCGTCGGCGTCCAGCGCCACGAACAAAGGGTCGCTGTTGCCAACGCGCGTGGCCGGCGCATTGCTGGCCAGCGCATCGGCGAGGCGGTCGAGCGCCTGCGTCGTGATGTTGCCGGCCTGCGTCACCACCCGCAGCGCGGTGGCCGAGGTGATCGTACGTCGATGCGCGCCCAGCGTGGAGAGGTGACCAAGCAGCCGGTGCGAGGCGGTGAGAAAGCGCAGCAGCGGTTCGCTGTCCTGCCGATGCCGGTCCGGCTCGCGCAGCATGCTCGCCAGCATGCCGCCCAGCGCCGCATCGGCGTTGTGCGCATCGCGCCGGGCGATCCGGTATGCCAGATCGTCGCGCTTGCCGGAGGCATACTGCGCCAGCACCTGCGTCAGATACCGGGCGTCGGTTTTTATGGTGTCGGCAATCACGTGATGCAGCTGCCGGCCCTGCCAGTCGGGCAGGATGAAATACGTGACCATCGCGGCGATGGCGGCGCCGATCAGCGTATCGAGCAGCCGCGGCCACATCACTTCGTAGCCGCTGCCGAGCTGGTTGAAGCACAGCAGCACAAAGATGGTGATCGCCGCCGTCGCCAGCGCGTACGAGCGCTGCCGCGCGGCGAAGAATCCCACGCCGCTGATCACCACCAGCAGCAGCTGCGCGGGGCCGAACGGCAGCAGCTGCAGTACGGCCCAGCCGATGACCACGCCGAGCATCGTGCCGGCCACGCGCTGAAACAGCCGGCGCCGCGTGGCGTCGTAGCTGGGCTGACAGATAAACAGCGTGCTCAGCAGAATCCAGTAACCGTTCTGCGGGTGCACCAGATGCAGCACGCCGTAGCCGAGGAGCAGCGCGATGGCCAGCCGAAGCGCATGGCGAAAGCGCCGCGAGCTGGCGGTGAGCTGCAGGCGGATGCGCGACCAGGCGTCGCTCAGCGAGCCTGGGCCTGGATCCTGCAGCGCGCTGTCGTTCTCTTCGACCGCTGCGGTCACACGGCTGTCGCCCGCCAGCTGCTGGCGGATCGCAGACATGTTTTTCAGCAGGCCGTCGAGCGCGCGCAGCAGATGCGCGGCCGGCGGACGCGGCTGCTCGCGCTGCGCATCGACAGCGGCATGCACGTCGGCCAGCGCGGTCGCCGCCTGCACGTCGTCTTCCAGCGGCAGCC
>CBAAAD010000411.1:0-3293 GCA_964658785.1 uncultured Methylobacterium sp. | reverse complement strand
CGAAAACTCTTGCTGCCACCGAGCAGAAGCGCCAGCGCGTCGTCCGGCAGATAGGCGGTGGTGTTGACGATGTCGTAAGCCGGCGCCATGCGGCAATCATCGGCGGCGGGGTGGGTATAGAGGAGGCCGAAGTTTTTCAGATGCGCGTCGCCGTTACCGACGATGACCGACAGCGCCACCATGTCGAACAGCTGAGAGAGCGCAGGCCGTACGTGCTCGGCAAGGCAGTTATTGCGGATGACCTTGCTGAGGCGCTCGTAGCTGCCCTGGTATTTCTGCTGGGCGCCTAGGCCCATCAGCGTCGCCATGTCCTCGAAGCCGAGCGGCATCCCGTACGCATCGCGATCGAAGCGGCGCATGACGAAAAGATCGTGCTTGTCGGAAAGAAAAAACTCCGGCACAGGAATGCCCGCCGCTCGCGCGATCGACATGCAGACGAACTCGTTGATCGCCAGACCTTGGAACTCACCCTGCCCGCTTTTCACGATCAGGTCGCCCGCAACCAGCGTGGCTTTCGATCCGCCGGCCTCCGTGCGCTCTGGCACCAGCACTTTGGGTTGCACGCCCGAAACGCCCGTGCGCAACAGATAGCGATCGACCAGCTCCGCAAACAGATTTTCGGCGCCGTCCCACGCGAGTATTTCGGACAGCCGCTCGCCCTTGGTTGCCGGCTGCATGCTGCCCAGGAAGTGATCGACATCCGGCGAGTCCACAGCGAGCCTGCCGATGGCACCGTCATGGCCGGTGATCGCCAGCAGCAGCATCGGGTCCAGCTGGGTAAGTTTTGCCAGACGCAGCCGCAGCTGCTCCAGCACGAAACCTTCCGGCAGGCTTTGCTGAAAGATAGGTAACAGCTGAGTCGATCGATACGGGCTGCGACGGACAGGCATCGTCAGACTGACGGCGACATCGGGCGTTGTGCCTGAGTAGACGTAGTCGTAGTGATCGGCTTCGTGGTGCAGGTCACCGCTGATGCCTTGCGGTGTCAGCACACGTGCTCGAGTCACTGCGACCGGCTTACTCACGGTACACATCCCCCAGTTCCTCGAACGTCGGCCGCTGCGCGGCCTCCAACAAGAACGATGCGTCAAGCGCGGCGGCGACGCGCGCATAGCTTTCGAAAGCTACCGATCCTTGCCCTTGTTCGAGTAACACCACTTTGGACCGTGCCATGCCCGCACGCTCGGCCAATGCCGCTTGCGTGAGCCCGCGTCGCTTACGCAGCAGCTTGATCTGCCGGCCGAGGTTAGTCGTTAGGGTGTGAGTATCCATGTCTGGAATATCAGACATTTATTATAAAATGTCCAGCAAATAGGACATATTGTTCATCGGCGCGTGCGCTTCGCCGGATCTTGAGGCGGGCGGTGCAAAGCCCGACTGGACGGAGCTTGATGGAAAAAAAGCCCCGCATCGCGGGGCTTCTCCATCACTTCAATGCTGAGCGATCAGGCGAACGGATCATCCAGCACGATGGTGTCTTCGCGGTCGGCGCCGGTGGCGACGAGGGCGAGACGGCAGCCGGAGAGTTCTTCCACCGCGCGCAAATACGCGCGGGCGGCGGGCGGCAGCTGGTTCCAGTCGCGGATGCCCGCGGTGGATTCTTCCCAGCCCGGGAACTCCAGGTAGACCGGCTTGCACTCGTCCCAGCCGTCCGCGTCGAGCGGGGCCAGCTCGCGGCGCTTGCCGCGGTACTCGTACGCGATGCAGACCTTGATGGTTTCCAGGCCGTCGAGCACGTCGAGTTTGGTGATCGCCAGGCCGTCGATGCCGTTGATCTGGGTCGCCCGCTTGAGCGCGACCAGATCGATCCAGCCGCAGCGGCGCGGACGGCCGGTGCTGGCGCCGAACTCGTTACCGACTTTGCGCAGGCGCTCGCCCATCTCGTCGTTCAACTCGGTCGGGAACGGACCGCTGCCGACGCGCGTGGCGTAGGCCTTGCAGATGCCCAGCACGTAGTCGATGTCGCGCGCACCCACGCCGGTACCGGCCAGCGCGCCACCGATGGTGGTGTTGCTGGAGGTGACGTAGGGATAGGTGCCGTGATCGATATCGAGCAGCGCGCCCTGCGCGCCCTCGAACAGGATGTTGCCGCCGCTCTTGCGCACGTCGTGCAGGATGGTGGCGACGTCGTCGACCATCGGGCGAATGTATTCGCCCCAGGCGAGTGCGTCCTTGAGCACGGTGTCGTAATCGACCGGCTCGGCCTTCAGCCACTGAGTGAGGATGAAGTTGTGATAGTCGACGGCGGTTTTCAGCAGCGCCGGCAGCTCGTGCGGGTACATCAGATCGGCCACGCGCACGCTGCGGCGGGCGACCTTGTCCTCGTACGCCGGGCCGATGCCGCGACCGGTGGTGCCGATGGCCTTGCCGCCGGCGGCGATCTCGCGCGCCTTATCCACGGCGATGTGGTACGGCATGATCAGCGGCGTGGCCGGGCTGATCTTGAGGCGCGAGCGCACTTCGACGCCGTTGCCTTCGAGCTCGGCGATCTCTTCCATCAGCGCGGCGGGCGACAGCACCACGCCGTTGCCGATCAGGCACAGCGCGTCGTCGCGCAGGATGCCCGAGGGGATCAGGTGCAGCACGGTCTTTTTGCCCTTGATCACCAGCGTGTGGCCGGCGTTGTGGCCACCCTGGAAACGGGCGACCGCGCTGACGCGCTCGGTCAGCAGGTCGACGATCTTGCCCTTGCCTTCGTCGCCCCCACTGGGCACCAAGAATGACTACTGACTTACCCATGATGTTCTCGCTTGAGTCTCAAAATGTTTTACCTCTGGTAAAGAGGCGAGTTCTTTGACGCGGTTTGCGATGCAGTCACATCGCCTGGATCGACGGCGGCTTAGCGCTTCGGCGACGGATCGTTGAAGTAACGCAGGAATTCCGCATCGGGCTTGAGGATCAGCACGCCCTTGCCGTTCTTGAACGCGGTGCTGTACGCAAAGAGGCTGCGATAGAAGTTGTAGAACTCCGGATCCTGACCGTACGACTGCGCGTAGATGGCGGCCGCCTGGGCGTCGCCGTCGCCACGCACTTTTTCGGCGTCGCGTTCGGCGTCGGCTTTCAGCACCACCACCTGACGATCGGCGTCGGCCTGGATTCGGGTCTTGGCCTCCTGGCCGTCCGAACGCAGCTGGTTGGCTATCTGCACCTGTTCGGCGCGCATGCGCTTGTACACGGCAGCATCGACTTCGGCCGGCAGGTCGATGCCCTTGATGCGCACATCGACCACTTCCATGCCGAGGCTCTTGCGGGCGGCCGTATCGGCCACCGTGCGGGACTGCTCGGTGATCTGC
>CBAAAD010000410.1:0-3311 GCA_964658785.1 uncultured Methylobacterium sp. | reverse complement strand
CGCTGATCACGTGATCGGGCTGCAGCATCGAATCGGCCTCGGCCCAGCCGACCATGGCGTCCGTATTCCCCGCATCGAGTTTCAGCACGTGGTCGTACGCGTTACGGGCAGCATCCGGCTGATGCATGGCGGTGCTGGTCTGCGCCAGCAGCTGCCAGCCCTGCAGATCGTCCGGCTGCTGGGCCAGATGCGCGCGCAGATCGACCAGCGCCTGGTCGATCGTCACTGCCGGTGGCTGCGTAACGACGCCATCGAGCGTGGCCGGCGTGCCGATTTTCAGATACAGCCCCAGCGTGATCAGCGGCACGGCGACGATAAACAGCAACGCCAGCAGAAACACGCTGCGCGGGCGTCCCTGCTGGCGGCCGCGGCGAAGCAGGGGCACCACCACCACGCCGATGGTGACGAGAACCATCAGGATGACGATAACGACAAAAGCCAGCTTCACCAGTCGTCCCCTTCATCGAGCACAGTATGTGTTGCCTGCGACGTGGCCGGCGTGACCGCGCGGCTGCGTTTGCGAATGGTGGCGACCACGGCGGCGGCGCCCACCAGCAGAATCAGCAGCGGCCCGAACCACAGCAGCCAGGTATTGCGCGCGACCGGCGGGTTGTACAGCACGAACTCCGAATAGCGATCGACCAGATACTGCTTGATCTGCGCATCGGTCTGGCCGTGCTGCATCAGCTGGAAAATCTGGTTGCGCAGGTCGCGCGCGATCGGTGCATTGGAATCGGCCAGCGTCTCGTTCTGGCACATCGGGCAGCGCAGCTGCGCGGTGAGGTGCTGGTAGCGCACTTCTTCCGCGTGATCCTTGAACGGCAGCGGTTCGATCGCCTGGGCGAGGGCGGCACCGGCGCACAGCAGCAGAAAAGCCAGCAGCAGCGCACGCATCAGCGCGGCTCCTTCGGCAGCGCAGCGATCGCCGGCTTCAGCTCGTTGTCGAGCACCTCCGGCGTGATCGGGCCGATGTGCTTGTAGCGGATCACGCCGTGCGCATCGACCAGAAAACTTTCCGGCGCCGCGTAAACGCCGAAGTCGATCGCGGTCTGTCCGCTGGTATCGGCCATCAGCAGCGCGTACGGGTTGCCGTGCGTGGCCAGCCACGCCTTCGCATCGTCCGGTGCGTCCTTGTAGTTGTAGCCGACCAGCGCCACGCCCAGCGTCGGCGCCGCCGCCTGCAGCACCGGATGCTCGACACCGCATTCGATGCACCAGCTGGCAAACACGTTGAGCAGGTAGGGCTTGCCCATCATCGATTCCCGCGTCGCGGTCTGCGTGGGTTCGTAGAGCAGCGGCAGCTTGAAATCGGGCGCCGGCTTGTTGATCAGTGGTGAGGGGATGGCGGTCTGGTCGTGCCCGGTATTCCACCAGATGCCGAAGCCGAGCAGACCGGCAAGCAGCAAAAAGCCGATAAAAGGAATCAGGCGACTCATGCGCGGTTTTCCGCCAGCGCCGCGGCGTGCATCGGCTCGGCTGCGTCGACGATGGCAGTACGTCGCACACGGAAGCGCCGATCGCAGGCGCTGACGAAGCCGCCCAGCATCATCATCAGGCCGCCGAACCAGAGCCAGCGAATGAACGGCTTGTAGTACAGGCGCAGCGCCCAGGCGCCGTCGATATGCTGTTTGTCCATCGGCTCACCCAACGCGACGTAAAGATCGCGGGTGACGCCGGGATCGATGGCCGATTCGGTCTGGATCTGCTCGCGCGTGTAGGTGCGCTTCTGCGGCTGCATCACGGCCACGGGTTTGCCGTCGCGGGTCACCGTGACCGTGCCCTGATCGGCGCGCCAGTTCGGCCCCTGCGTTTCGCGCACGCCGTCGAAACGGAAGTCGTAACCGCCGATCGTTTTGGTTTCACCCGGTGCCATGCGCACGTCGCTGGTGGCGCTGAGCGATTCGGACAGCAGCACGCCGATCAGGAAAACCGCCACGCCCGCATGCGCGAACAGCATGCCGGCCATTTCAGCGGGATAACGCCGGCCGCGCGGCATCTCGCGCCAGCGCTTCACGACGTACAACAGTACGCCCACTGCAACCCAGACCGCGGCCGCGACGCCGGCAATCGCCTTGAGTTTGCCGTCGACAAAAAACGCCGCCACGATCGCGCAGGCCACCGCGGCGAGCAGCGCGCGCAGCATCACCCGCTTCAAAATTTGCGGCTCGCCCTTGCCCCAGCGCAGGTACGGACCGAACGGCAACAGCAGCACGATCGGCAGCATCAGCATTGGAAACAGCAGGCCGAAGTAGGGCGGTCCGACCGAGATCTTGCCCAGGTTCAGCGCGTCGCCGATCAGCGGAAACAGCGTGCCCAGCAGCACCATGGCCGCGGCCACGGTAAACATCAGATTGCCGACCAGGATCGCGCTTTCGCGCGAGACCACGGCGAAGGGTTTGCCGCCGGCGACCTTCGGCGCGCGCAGCGCATACAGCAGCAGCGAGCCGCCGACGACGAAGATCAGAAAGCACAGGATGAACAGGCCGCGGCGCGGATCGGAGGCGAACGAGTGCACCGACGTCAGCACGCCAGAGCGCACCAGAAACGTTCCCAGCAGCGACAGCGAAAAGGCGAAGATCGACAGCAGGATCGTCCAAGCACGCAGCGAGCCGCGTTTCTCGGTCACCGCCTGCGCGTGAATCAGCGCGGTGCCGACCAGCCATGGCATGAAGCTGGCGTTTTCTACCGGATCCCAGAACCACCAGCCGCCCCAGCCCAGTTCGGCATATGCCCACCAGCTGCCCGCAACGATGCCGCAGGTGAGAAACGCCCAGGCGATATTCGTCCACGGCCGCGCCCAGCGCACCCAGGCCTGTTCCAGCTCGCCGCCCAGCAGCGCGGCGATGGAGAACGCGAAGGCAACCGAGAAACCCACATAGCCCATGTAGATCACGGGCGGATGGAAGGTCATGCCCGGATCCTGCAGCACCGGATTGAGATCGCCGCCGTCGGGCGGCATCGGAATCAGCCGTCCAAACGGATCGGAGGTGAACAGGATAAAGGCGAGAAAGCCGACCGAGATGATGCCGAGCACGCCGAGCACCCGGGCCGCGAACGCCTCGGGCAACTGCCGGCTGAAAAGCGCCAGCGCCAGCGTCCACACGTTGAGGATGAAGATCCACAGCAGCATCGAACCTTCGTGCGCACCCCACACCGCGGTGATGCGGTAATACCAGGGCAGCGCCAGGTTGGAATTGTCGGCGACGTACTGCACCGAAAAATCGAAATGCAGAAATGCCCAGACCAGCAGCACAAACGCCATCACCACGAAAAAGCCCTGGCCGAAGGCGGCCGGACGCGCGACCGCCATC
>CBAAAD010000409.1:0-3312 GCA_964658785.1 uncultured Methylobacterium sp. | reverse complement strand
GGGAAAGCGAATCACGGCAAACCCAAGTTTTCGTTCCCTGTCCCTTCTAATTAATCCAGTACTACACGCGCTTTGCCCGCTCGCACGAAATTGCTGCAATTTATTGATCCGAAAACCAAAAATGGACTTTCACCATGGCTATGTACTTACCCCTGCTCATCGACTTGCTATGCCTGATTTTTGGTCTTGGCTTGGTTATATCGGGAACGAGGCTCATGTGGATCAGCGGTAGTTACATGAAGAAAAAGATGAAATCTCTCCCGTAATTGAAGCACCCGGATCTTCTCGATGCTGAAGACGGGGTCATGGTTGTTCGGGGCAAGCGAGTACAATCAAGGCCATTGGCTCTGACGGTACTAACTGCCTACATGATCTTTACCCCCCGACTTGTCCTGCTGGCTCTGTTCGCCTTTTTCGCGCTGTGCGTGCTGCTGGTGCACCTGCGCGGACGCGTGCGGCTGCGGTTTGATCGGCAGCTGGTGGACCATTCGGCGGTTTTTGCGCCGTACAACTTACTCATGTACGCCTTCTCGGCGGTGCCGGCGCGACCGATTCTGGATCGCCGCGGTTTTCCCCAGCTCGATCTGCTGCAGGCCAACTGGCGCGTGATACGCGATGAAGCGATGCATCTGTTCGACGAAGGCTATATCCGCGCCGCCGCGAAGAACGACGACGCCAGCTTCAACAGCTTTTTCAAGCAGGGCTGGAAGCGCTTTTATCTGAAGTGGTACGGCGAGCCGCTGGCCTCGGCCGAAACGCTCTGCCCCAACACGGTGGCGCTGCTGAAGTCGATTCCCAGCGTCAAGGCGGCCATGTTCGCCCTGCTGCCGCCGGGCGCCAAACTCAATCCGCATCGCGACCCGTTCGCCGGGTCGCTGCGCTACCACCTGGGGCTGATCACGCCGAACTCGCCGGCCTGCCGCATTTTCGTCGACGGCCACGAACACGCGTGGGGCGACGGCAAGGACGTGGTATTCGACGAAACCTACGTGCACTGGGCAGAAAACGGAACCGACCAGACCCGAGTGATCCTGTTCGCCGACGTCGAGCGGCCGTTGCGCACGCGCTGGATGAACGCGGTCAACCATCGCGTGGGCGCTTTCATGGGCAGCATTACCGCATCGCCCAACTCCGATACGGACACCGAAAAGACCGGCTTCATCAACCGCATGTTCGCGCTGAGCAAGCGCAACGGCGATTCGTCGAACTCGTTCAAGGCGCGCTTCAAGAGCCGCCACAAGAAAGTCTACAAGGGCCTCAAATACCTCGGCATCGTGGTGATGATCTGGCTGATCTTTCTGGCACCGTGGCCAATCTTCCGCTGAAAAATTTCAGAAGCGACTGTCCACTCATCAAAAAAGCCGCGGAGCAATCCGCGGCTTTTTTCTTTTGGACGGCTAAACCGGAAGCGTGAACTTCAGGACTTGAGGCGCTTGACGATGGCGTCGGCAAAGCTGTCGGTGCTGCCCTTGCCGCCCAGATCCGGTGTGATCTGATCGCGGTCGTTTTCCACCGCGGCACGAATCGCCGCGCGCAGCTGGTTGCCCTTGGCGACCATGTCCAGATAATCCAGCATGTCGGCGGCGGCGAGCAGCAGGGCGCAGGGGTTGGCGATACCCCGCCCGGCAATATCCGGCGCCGAACCATGCACGGCTTCGAAGATTGCCGCGTTGGTACCGATGTTGTCGCCCGGCGCCAGACCGAGACCGCCGACCAGACCCGCGCACAGGTCGGAGAGGATGTCGCCGAACAGATTCGTGGTCACGATTACATCGAACTGATGCGGGTTCATCACCAGCTGCATGCAGGTGTTGTCCACGATCATCTCGTTGAACTCGATCTGCGGATATTCCTTGGCGATTTCGCGCGCCACGTTGAGGAACAGGCCGGTGCTGGTCTTGAGGATGTTTGCCTTGTGCACGGCAGTGATCTTCTTGCGGCCTTTCTTCACCGCCATCTCGAACGCGTAACGCACGATGCGGGTGCTGCCCTTGCGCGTGTTGCGGATGATCGACTGGGCGATCTCGCCATCTTCGGACAGCGTCTGGCCTTCGGCGAGATACGCGCCCTCGGTGTTTTCGCGCACGGTGATGATGTCGATGTTCTCGTAACGCGACTTGGTACCGGGAAAGCTGATCGCCGGACGCACATTGGCGTACAGGTCGAAATGCCGGCGCAGGGTCACGTTGACCGAGGTGAAGCCGCCGCCGATTGGCGTGGTCAGCGGGCCTTTCAGCGCCACCTTGTGCTTGCCGATGACTTCGAGCGTGGCGGCAGGCAGCAGGTCGCCGTGCTTTTCCAGCGCCACCATGCCGGCATCGACAAAGTCGTAGGTCAGATCACAGTCGAGCGCATCGAGCACGCGCAGCGTAGCTGTCATGATCTCCGGGCCAATGCCATCACCGGCGATCACAGCAATCGTCTTGCTCATGGGGAAACTCCTTGAAACGGGGGATCGAGCAGCGCGCGCGGGGGGAGGAGAAGCGAAGGCGGCACTGAGAACCCGTGAATTATCGCCGATGTGTGGCGATGCAGCCAGTGCAGGAGTCTGCCAAGGCGCTGAAAATACTCGCACGCAGCGTTGCAAAAAGGCGTACGAGCGCGGAATGAGCAGCACGCAGTGGCCAGACGGCACGTGGCTTGCGCAACGCATTATGACTTACGAGCGGGATAAAAAAGGCCGCGAAAGGCGGCCTTTGAACCCTTACTGGGCGGCGTGATCCGCGCAGCCTGCAGCGTCGCTGGCAGCACCGGCCTCAAGCTTGTCGAGCAGATCCACGCCGCGGCGCAGATGCGGAATCACGATGGAGCCGCCGACCACCAGACCCACGCTGAACACTTCGAAAAACTCGTTGCGCTGCACGCCGGCTTCCTTGCACTGGGCAATGTGGTAGCTGATGCAGTCATCGCAGCGCAGCACCATCGACGCCACCAGGCCCAGCATCTCCTTGGTTTTGACATCCAGCGCGCCGGCCTTGTAGGTCTGCGTGTCCAGCGCGAAAAAGCGGCGGACGACCTGGTTGTCCTCGGCGAGGATGCGGTCGTTCATGCGCTGGCGGAACTCACTGAACTCGGCAAGGCTGTCACTCATGCGGACAGCTCCAGCAGCTGGGTCAGCTTGCCGCTGCGATCGGCGGCAACCAGATCATCGAAACCCCCGACGTGCTGATCGTTGATAAAAATCTGCGGCACGGTGCGACGACCGCCGCTGCGGGTCAGCATGGCGTCGCGCTGCGCCGGGTCCGTGTCGATGCGAACTTCCGTCCACTCCAGGCCCTTGGCCTTGAGCAGGTTCTTGGCCGACACACAGTA
>CBAAAD010000408.1:0-3322 GCA_964658785.1 uncultured Methylobacterium sp. | reverse complement strand
ATAATGGCGATTTCCTGGTCGACTTCAAGCTTGTCCATGAACAGCTGGCGCGCGGCCTCCTGCTCGGACTCGCTCTTGGCGGTGACCTGATCCTGGGTCATCACGTTGAGCTGCCAGCCGGTGAGCTTGCTGGCCAGACGCACGTTCTGGCCGCCGCGACCAATCGCCTGGGACAGCTTGTCCTCAGCCACCGCGATGTCCATCGAGTGCTTCTCTTCATCCATGATGATCGACTGCACTTCGGCCGGCGCCATCGCATTGATGACGAACTGCGCCTGGTTCTCGTGCCACAGGATGATGTCGACGCGCTCGCCGTTGAGGTCGTTCGACACCGCCTGCACGCGCGAACCGCGCATGCCGATGCAGGCGCCGATCGGATCGGTGCGGCTGTCGTGCGCGAGCACGGCGATCTTGGCGCGGTCGCCCGGATCGCGGGCGCAGCCCTTGATCTCGACAAGACCCTGGCCCACTTCCGGCACTTCGAGCTTGAACAGCTCGATCATGAATTCCGGGGCGGCGCGCGACACGAACAGCTGTGGGCCGCGCACTTCGGACTTCACCTCGTAGAGATAGCCGCGCACGCGATCGCCGACGCGGGCCGATTCTCGCGGAATCGTCTTGTCACGCGGGATGAAGGCCTCGGCATTGCTGCCCAGGTCCAGATAGATGTTGCCGCGCTCGACGCGCTTGACGATGCCGGTGACCAGCTCACCCACGCGATCGGCGAAGGCGTCGACCACCTGCTGGCGCTCGGCTTCGCGCACGCGCTGCACGATCACCTGCTTGGCGGCCTGCGCGGCGATGCGGCCGAACTCGGCATTCTCGACCTGCTGCTCGATGAATTCACCGACCTCGGCGCCCGGGCGCTCGTCGATCGCGTCCATCAGGCGCAGCTGATAGGACGGCGACTCCATCTCGCCATCGTCGGCAATCACTTCCCAGCGGCGGAAGGTTTCGTACTCGCCGGTATCGCTGTCGATGGACACGCGAATGTCCGGCTCTTCCTCCGGATAGCGCTTCTTCGCCGCCGAAGCCAGCGCGGCCTCCATGGCTTCGAAAATGACTTCACGCGGCACGCCCTTTTCATTGGCGACGGCATCAACGACCAGCAAAAGCTCTTTGCTCATTGCAGCAACTCCATAGGCGCCCGCAGGCTTCCCAAACGTTGTCTATTGCGTTCGTCCCTGAACACCAGGATCACGAAGCGGCCATCCATGGCCGCACTATTCAATGCTTCAATCACTTGCCAGCCGGCTTGCCGCCGCGTTTGGGCTGAGGCGCATAACCCAGCGCCACCCAATCGGGCACCACGCGGGCGGTATCCACCAGCGAATGCTCGAACGCGAACGTCTTGCCTTCCGCTTCCAGCGTAATGCTCTCGCCTTCCACGGAAACCAGCTTGCCGCGCAGGCGCCGACGGCCGTCCAGTGGTGCGTTCAACAGCAGCTTGATTTCCTGACCGACGACTTTCGCAAACTGCGCTGCGTTGAAGAGAGGGCGATCCAGGCCGGGTGAGGAAACTTCCAGCACATAGTTGCCTGGAATCGGGTCCTCGACATCCAGCAGCGCCGACAGCTCGCGGCTCGCCGTCTCGCAATCCTCAATGCCGACCTCGCGACGTTCACCGTCTGCGCCAGCCTCAGCCGTTTCGCTCTTGTCCAGCAAGTCCAGATAAACCCGAAGGGTACTCTGCCCATGCGACGGGGTGAACTCCACACCGATGCACTCCAGCCGCAAATCGGCCAGAACTTCGTTGAATCGTACCGCCAATGCCTTTGTATCCATGGGTTTGTCTCCCAGACCACCGTCAATCACATCACCAAACTGGGAACCGCAGAAACAAAAAAAGGGCTCCGACGGCCCATTTCCTTACTACGCCGATGTATCTGCTCTACTGCACTGTACTGCGCCAAAAACATCTCGTTCCGGCACTGCGCAACCTTGCGCCCAACAAAAAAGCCTCACAAGGAGGCTTTCTTTGCATCAAGAAAGATCTGGTAGCGGGGGCAGGATTCGAACCTGCGACCTTCGGGTTATGAGCCCGACGAGCTGCCAGACTGCTCCACCCCGCATCAGAGTCCGAGAAGTTTAATCGTATGGCCGGTTTCTTGCAAGCGAATGGCCACCGAAAAAGTCATAAACATGCAATTTAAAATATCCGGCGTCGAATCGCATGACGATCAGAGGCCGAACGCGCTGCGGCACCAGCCCAGCAGCGGTCCCCAGAAAAGCCCCAGCGCCAACAGCGCCAGTGCATTCAACGACAACACGATCCGTAGCGACGCGTCCGGCTTCGCGGCCAGCACGCTGCCTTCGGCCGGTTTGTCGAAATAGACCACCTTGACCACGTGCAGGTAGTAATAGAGGCCGATGATCGCAAACACCACGCCCACCAGCGAAAGCCACAGCATGTTGGCGTGGATCGCCGACTCGAGCACCAGCACCTTGGCCCAGAAGCCGACCAGCGGCGGCACACCGGCCAGCGAGAACATCGCCAGCATCATCAGAAAAGCCAGCCAGGGCGACTTCTGATTCAATCCCTTCAGATCGGAGATCTCCTCGCACTCGAAGCCCGATCGTGCCAGCGCCAGAATCACGCCGAATGCCGCCACGCTCATCAGCGCATAGCAGATCGCATAGAACATCGCCGCGGCATAGCCTTCCGGGCTGGCGGCCGACAGGCCAAGCAGCAGATAGCCCATGTGCGAGATGGTCGAATAGGCCAGCAGACGCTTCAAATTGGTCTGCACGATCGCCACCAGATTACCGATCGCCAGCGACAGCACCGCCAGCACCGCCAGCATCAGCTGCCACTGGTGTGTCAGGTCGCCCATGCCGGCATCAAGCAGGCGATACGCCATGCCGAACGCCGCCAGCTTGGAACCCGACGCGATAAATGCGGTGACCGGCGTCGGCGCACCCTGGTAAACGTCCGGAATCCACATGTGGAACGGCGCGGCGCCGAGCTTGAAACCAATGCCGACGATCATGAAGATCAGCCCGAACAGCAGCAGTTTCGGCGCCGTGGTGTACGACGTGACGTGATGCAGCTGCGCCAGATCCAGCGTCGGCGTGCCGCCCATGCCCGAGGCGCCATAAACCATCGACATGCCGTACAGCAGCATGCCCGAGGCCAGCGCACCCAGCACGAAATACTTGATCGCCGCTTCCGACGGCAGCCGGGCGTCGCGATTCAGCGCCACCAGCGCATAGGACGACAGCGAAAGCAGCTCCAGTCCCAGGTAAACCGTGACCAGGCTGCCGGCAGACACCAGCAGCATGATGCCGAAGCCAAGCATCGGCCAGAGCGCGTGGGCCGCGA
>CBAAAD010000407.1:0-3330 GCA_964658785.1 uncultured Methylobacterium sp. | reverse complement strand
GAGCTCAAGATCATCGACGTGCAGTCTTGAACGTTCCGCTGACAGCGGTGCGCGACGCGCCAGCGCGCTCACGCGCGCCTTCAGTTCGGATTGCGCAAAGGGCTTGGCCAGATAGTCGTCGGCACCGGCATCGAGGCCTTCGACCCGATGATCGACTTCGCCCAGCGCCGACAGCATCAGCACCGGCGTCTGACTGCCCTGACGACGGATCGTGCGCACCAGCGACATGCCGTCCAGATGCGGCAGCATGCGATCCACGATGATCAGGTCATAATGCGCGGCCGTCGCCATCGACAGCCCGCTACGCCCGTCCATCGCGCGATCGACGACCTGATTGCCGATCGAGAGGACCGATGCGATATGCGCGCCGGTGCCGGGATCGTCCTCTACGACAAGAATTTTCATGGGCAGAACCTGCGCTTGCGGCACTCGCTAGTTGCGACGATCAACGAAGCGGCGCTCGCCCGCCTTTGAAGTTCCTGTGGCCCACGGGGTGGTTTTGCATTGCCCCGTCGGCGCACGAGTCGCCGTGTCGCCCAGCTCATTGGGCTAGCGTGAGCCGCGCATATGACGGTTTGGCGGCAGCCACGTGTCGCGCATCGACCCTTTTCTTAGCGCCGCCTTAGTGGATGGTGTGCGGTACAGGCGTACGCATCGGTATCGCTGTCCCGCCGCGACGCTTCTCATCCGGGATCGCCAGAAAGCACTCGCCCGCGCCGAAGCTGCGGCAGCAGACGGAAAATATCGACAGGTTGCTCGACAGCACGGCCGGCCCGAGCAGGCCTTGCAGAAAGCCGCTGAAAAACACGCAGCCCGATGGTCCGCCGTCGCCGCAGATGGAGCTGTCGTGGATATGCAGCTGCCCGGCCTGTTGATTCACCTCGACCATCAAGCCGAGCGACGGCTGGATTTCCAACGCGATCATCGGCTGACTTGTCGTCGTGGTGGATGGAAGCGGGCGCGCTGCCTTCAGCGCAGGCGACCGCCGGCGCTGCGGTCAACGACATCCATGCCGGGCAAACGCAAGCGGAAAGTCGACCACGCTATCCGTCGATCACTGTTTGGACAAGTCGATCGTGTAGGTGGCCGTGCCGTCGCCGTGGTCTTTCGATGGGCGAATGTTGGTCAGCCCGGCGGCGTTCGCCACGTCCTGCCTGCCGCTGGCGCCGGTGAAGACGATCGGGCCGCGGGTTTTCAGCGGTGCAAACGTCCACGATGTCGGTTCGAGATCGTTCGCGCCGATCTGCTTTTTCTGCTTCAACCAGTCGGCCAGAATTTCGCGCGTGCCATCCGGCGCGGCCAGCACGATGCTGCTGCCGTCGAGGCCGGGAAAGTGGCCGCCGCCGCTGGCGCGGTAGTTGTTGGTGACCACCACGAAGGGTTGCTCCGGCGTCACCGGCTTGCCGTGATAGGTCAGCGCGGTGATGCGCTGGCCGACGGGTTTCGATACGTCGATGACGTAGTGAATGCCGCCCTGGATCTGGTCGACGTTGAAGCCGGGGTAGGCGTCGTTGATCAGCGGCTGTTCGCCGGCCTTGGTCGGATCGATCCGGTTGAAGCGCTCGGCCGATTTCTCCAGCCACGCCTTGAGGCCGGCGCCGTCGGTTTTCACGGCAGCCAGCGTGTTGGGGTAGAAGTACAGATCAGCCGCGCTGCGCAGCGTCAGCGGGCCGGCGGCGACATCGGTGTAATCGTCGGGTCCGCCAAAGCCGGTGCGGAAGGCGGCGGCGCTGGACAGCACCGGCACATCGCGCAGTTCGGTATGCGTGCGCGGCAGCTCGCGCCGCACGTAGTCGGCCTGCGCCGCGTTGACCACGGCCAGCGCGGTCATATTGCCCTCGTCGGCAAAGTAGCTGCTCAGGCGCACGCGGCTTTCGCCGATCGGCGTGTTGACGTAGGCGATAGCGGCCGCCTGGGTCTGGGTCAGCAACGGCGCAATGGCTGGATCGGCCGGCACGCAGTCGGGCTTGGTTGACTTGCTGGCACCGGGGGCTGCCACGCAGATCGGCCGCACCTCGCTGTGCGAGCCGCTGCGATCGATCACCCAGCGGCCCTGCTGCCGATCGAGCGCCAGCGCGATCACGCCCAGGTCCTTGCCGAAGAAGCCGCCCATCACCGCCGGCACGCCGCGCACGAAGCCGCGCTGCGCGTCGACATCCTTCATGCCGGCGTAGTGCGGGCCGGGGAATTCGGTGTGCGCGTGGCCGAGCAGCAGCACGTCGATACCCGGCACGCCGGCCAGGTACCAGCCGGCGTTTTCCATCGCCGGCGTGTACGGCGCGGTGTCGAGGCCGCCGTGCAGAATCGCCACGATCAGGTCCGGATGCTGCGCCTGCAGCTGGGGCAGGTATTTCTGCGCCGCCTCGACCACGCCGGTGACGGTGACCTTGCCGGTGAGGTTCTGCTTGTCCCACTGCATGATCGGCGGCGGCGTGAAGCCGATGATGCCGATCTTCAGCGGCACGCTGACCGTGCGGCCGTCGGGCGCGGTGGCCTCGATGGTTTTCGCTAAGACCGTCCACGGTTTGAAGATCGGCCGGCCGTCGCGCACGCTGTCGACGTTGGCCAGCACCAGCGGAAAGTGCGGCCCGGCGCAGCGATCGCTGCGGCCGCCGTCGACGTTCATCGGCGTGCCGGTGGCCTGCGAAAGAAAGCCCAATCCATAATTGAACTCGTGGTTGCCGGCCGTGCCGCCGTCGTAGCCGATCGCGTCCATCGCGCGATAGATCGCCAGCTCCTGGTCGCAGGCGATCGGTTTGACCAGGGCCTGATAGTCCGCCAGCACGCTGCCCTGGATGGTGTCGCCGCTGTCGAACAGAAACGTGTTGGGAAACTCGGCGCGGGCGCGGCGGATCAGCGTGGCGGTGCGCTCGTAGCCCAGCGTGCTGTCCGGCTTGAGCTTGTAGTAGTCGTAACTCAACACGTTGGAATGCACGTCGGTGGTTTCCAGAATCGCCACCCTGGCCCGCACGCCGTCGGGCAGCCTGGTGGTTTGGCTGGCGCAACCGGCGATCAGGCCAAGGGCAGCGAGGGTGATGAGACGTAACGACATGCGGGATTCCAGTAAACGGTGGCGATGCGTGCGGCCGAAGCTGGGCACTGACGCTAGCAGATGGAAATGACGGTTTTTGCGATGCAGGCGGATGCAGCGTCGCAAGGCTGAAACAACAACGCCGCCCGGAGGCGGCGTTGTGTGATTTCGATGCGAGGCGGCTTACTTGGCCTGATCGACGATCCAGGTGACCGCTGCCTTGACCTGTGCATCGGTCAGCGCCGGATTGCCGCCCTTGGCCGGCATGTAGTTGCCGTCCGGGCCGTGATAGCCCTCGA
>CBAAAD010000406.1:0-3330 GCA_964658785.1 uncultured Methylobacterium sp. | reverse complement strand
ATTGCACGCCACCTATTCTTCGCTCCCTGTCTGATAAAGCAGCTTGCGCGGCGCCCCACTGATCACCGCCGCCAGCTTGGCTGCCTTCGCCGGCGGCAGCTCATCGCGCAAGATGGCAAACACGCGCTGACCCTCGGCGAGTTTGGCATCGGCCTCCTCACCGCGGCCAGCTACCAGAATCACGTGCTCGCCGCGCTGCTGATCGGGATCGGCAACCACCTTCGCCGCCAGATCGTTCAGCGGTTCGCCGATGACCGTCTCGAACATCTTGGTCAGCTCGCGCGCCAGCACCGCCTCGCGCTCGCCGCCGAAAATATCGCGCATGTCGGCCAGACTTTCGGCCACACGATGAGAGGACTCATAAAAGATGACCGTGCGCGCATCACCGGCCAGCTCCTGCAGGCGCGCGCGCCGCGCCGCCGCCTTGGCCGGCAGAAAACCTTCGAATACAAAACGATCGCTGGGCAGGCCGGCAACCGAAAGGGCCGCCATCGCCGCGCAGGCGCCGGGCACGGGAATGCAGCGCACGCCCGCCGCGCGCGCCGCGCGAACCAGACGAAAACCGGGGTCGCTGATCAACGGCGTACCGGCGTCGGAAATCAGCGCCACCGAGTTGCCGCCCAGCAGCCGGCGCACGATGGCATCGACCGCATCGCGCTCGTTGTGCTCGTGCAGCGCGATCAGCGGCGTATCGATGCTGTGATGTACCAGCAGCGGACGGCTATGCCGCGTATCCTCCGCCGCAATCACCGCCACGGCGCGAAGCGTCTCGATGGCCCGCGCGGAAAAGTCGTCACGATGGCCGATAGGCGTCGCCACCACCCACAGGCTGCCTGGCTGAACTGATGACATCGGAGAACTCCTGCGCCGCGGGCCGGCAAGTTGATCGGCTATGATCGCGCATTGCCGACCATGACGATCAAGGGATTTCTCATGCGCCTCATGCGCCCCACGCGCGCCGCTGCGATCGGACTGCTTGTTTCATTCGCCCTCAGCGGCTGCATGCCGGGCAATGTCCAGCGCTCGCCGACGGATGGTGCGGCCGAACAGAGTGCCGCCGCGCTGGCCAGACAGGGTCAGTTCGATCAGGCCGCGCAGGCCTATCTTGCGCTCGCCGAGCAGTCGTCCGGCAACGCCGACCACTATCGCCTGCTGGCCGCCGAGGCGTGGCGACAGGAAGGTCAGATTCAGCGCGCCGCACCGACCCTGGCACTGATCAAGCGCGACAAGCTGACCGCCGACGAACCCCTGCGGCTTGATCTTCTGCGCGCCGAGCTCGCCTTGAGTCAGCACGATACCGCCACAGCTCTGCAGCTCACCGCGCAGGTCAACGTCACGGTTCCCGCGCAATACCAGCTGCGCTTGCTGGAGCTGCGCGCCAGGGCCATGGCCGACAGCAATGATTTCTGGGGCGCAGCACGCACGCGCGTGCAGATGGACGATCAGCTGAGCGGCATTGATCACTCGCAGAACCGCAAGCAAATTCTCGATCTGCTTGGCAAGGTGGGCGCCGAACCGCTGAAACAGCGCGCCGCCGCAATGAAGCCCACCGACCGCATGCTCACCTGGGTCAACGAGGCCCTGACCCAGCTTGGCGTGGCGGTGGCAAGGCCGCAGCCATCCCTGCAGCAACCGGTGGGCACCTTGCTACCCGGCGCCGACGCCAACGTGCGCGAAGGTTACAAGGTGCCTCAGCAGATCGCCCTGCTCCTGCCCGGCGACGGCAACTTTGCCGCTGCCAGCGAATCGGTGCGCGAGGGATTCTTCGCCGCCTATATTGATGCTGGCCACAATCACGCGCCGCGGCCAAGCGTTCGCGTCTATAACAGCCACGGCACCGCCGATGGCGCGGTCAAGGGTTACCAGCAGGCGGTGACTGACGGCGCACAGCTGGTTGTCGGCCCACTGACCCGCGGCGAAGTCGCCGCCGTGTTCAGTCAAAAAAGTCTGCCCGTACCGCTGCTCGCATTGAATCATCCCGACGACAAGCAGCTGCCCGGCAACGACACCAGCGAGTTCGGCCTGCTGCCGGAAACCGAAGGCGCACAGGCCGCCGACCATATTGTCGAGCGCGGCTTGAAGCATGCGTACGTGCTGGTTTCTGGCGATGATTTTGCCCAGCGTGCCGCCGGTGCTTTCAAGGCCGAATTCGCTGCACGCGGCGGTCAACTCAGCAGCATGACAACGCTCACCACTTTTACCAGCGCACTGGCCGGCATCAGCTTCGCCAATGCGCCGGCCGACGCGGCGATTTTTATCAGCATGCGTCCGTCCCAGGCGCGCCTGCTCATACCACAGCTTGCCGTTGCCAACGTGCACTTACCGGTGTTTGCCACCTCGCATGTTTACGAAGGCACGGATGACGCCGCCACCAACCGCGACCTGGAAGGCGTGGAATTTTCCGACGCGCCCTGGCTGTTCAATGCGCAGCCCGGCCTGCCCAATCACGACGACATCGCGACCCAACTGCCGGCAGCGCAAGGCAGCGCCGCGCGCCTGTTCGCCTTCGGTATGGACGCGTGGAATCTGGTGCCATACCTTGACTGGCTGCGCGCCCATCCGGGCAGCTACCTGCCCGGCGCCAGCGGTCAGCTCACGGCCGACCAGTTCGGACGCGTGCGCCGCGTGCTGATATGGGCCAAGTTTCAGGATGGATTGGCGCGCCCCATCGGCGGCAGCCTGCAGCTGGACGATGCTCCCTCAAGCGCGCCACCCTCCGGTGACGCCACCACCCCGTCAACCGATGCCGCGGCGCCAGCCAGTTCTGCCAGCAGCGAACCGCCCGCCAGCGCGAGCCAGCCCACCGGCCACTGATGCGCGCCATTGGCAACGTGTTCGAACAGCGCGCCTGTGCCGAACTGGAGCGCGCCGGCCTGAAGCTGCTGGCAAAAAGTTACAGCACGCGGTTCGGAGAACTGGATCTGATCATGCGCGACGGCGACACCGTGGTGTTCGTCGAAGTGCGTTATCGAAAGCACGCCGCGCACGGAAACGCAGCCGAATCGGTCACGACAAGCAAGCGCGCCAAACTGATAAAAGCCGCCGAACTGTGGCTGGCGGAAAATCCCAAACATTCCAATGCAAGCTGCCGTTTTGATGTCGTAACCTACGACGGCCCCGCCGAATCCACCCGCGCATCATGGCTGCGTGGCGCATTTGATGCGCAATAGAAATAACAGTTATATAACGCTAGCTTTATAAATTTCGTTGCGGCAGAATCAAGTCACGCGTTGTTCAGGGTATTTCCCTGTCAACGCCGGACAGGCGCGCGTAATACGTTCGCATCCAGGAAGCACAATAGTTTTTGTGAATTAGCAGGAGGCGACGATT
>CBAAAD010000405.1:0-3338 GCA_964658785.1 uncultured Methylobacterium sp. | reverse complement strand
CTTGTTGTTGGCGAAGAAGCGGATCAGCTGCCCAGGGCCTGCATCACAGCGCCACCCGTTGAGGTCAGTCGCTGCGGTATCTGCAGGAAATTACCCTGCACGAAATCCACACCGTAGGCGAACAGCAGTGAGGTGCTGGTGGCGTCTTCCACCCATTCGGCGATGGTATGTCGATTCAGCGTTTTCGCCTGCTCGCAAATCTCGGCGATTTTTTTCTGGCTTTCCGGATGCTGCGGCAGGTCGGCCATGTAGCTGCGGTCGATCTTCAGATAATCCGCGTCGATATGGGTGAGCAACTGGAACGAGTTGAGGCCGGAGCCGAATTGCTCCAGCGCGAATTTCCCGCCCAGTTTCTTCCAGCCGTTGAGGAACTCCTGCGCCGGGCGAAGCATCGTCATCACCTTGCTTTCGGTCATCTCCAGCACGATGCGGCCATGCTTCAGCGCGGCCCGCTTTAACCTGTCCGCCAGCCATGGCAGCAGGGTTTCGTCGTTCATCGATGCGGAAGTGAGCTTGACGAAGAAGGTGGTGTGCATGCCGTGGCTTTCGCGGATCTGCAGCGCGCTCACAGCGCGATGCAACACCCAGCGATCGATCGCACTGGTCAGATTGTGTTTTTCGGCGATCGGCATGAAAAAGCCCGGCAATACTTCGCCCTGCGGGCCGTTCATGCGCAGCAGGATTTCCGAATAATCGCCCTCGGCATCCTGCAGGCTGATGATCTGCTGGTGATAGAGCACCAGACCATTTTTTTCCAGCGCGTCTTTCAGCAGATCCAGCCAGTACAGGTCGCGCTCCAGGTCGGCCTTTTCGCCCGCGGCGGGATCGTTCAATTCGACCTTGTTGCCGCCGAGGCTTTGCGCCATGCGCAGCGCCTGGCTGGCTTCATTGAGCAGCATGTCTGCATTGGCATTTTTCTCGCCCAGCAGGCTGCCGCCGATGCTGGCCGTGACGCTGATGGATTGAACGCCGGCGTCGAAAATTTCGCTGCTGACGCTGAGCTGCAGTTTGGCGATCCACTCCTTGATCGCGTCGTCCTCGCGCGTGTCCAGCACGATGCCGAACATGTGTTCGGCCAGCATGCCGGCCACGTCACCTATGCCGAGAAACATGCGCACGCGGTCGGCAAACGCAACCAGCAGCTCATCCGCCTTGCCGAGCCCGATGCCGGCAACGAGGCTGGTCCAGTTGTCCGGCTCGATCAACAGCAGGGCCTGACCCTTTTTGCCGTTGGCGGCGTCGGCGACGGCGTTGTCCACGCACTCCAGCATGCGCGCGCGGTTGAACAGGCCGGTGACGGGGTCGCGCTGCAGCTGCTCAAGTACGGCGGGGTCGACCAGCTGGCGACGAAACACGATCTGCAGGCACGGCTCGCCCTCGAAGGTGGCGGGCGCGAACTCGACGGTCGCGTCGAACTGGCTGCCATCGGCGCGGCGCGCGCGCAGGGCCAGTTGGGTGGGCACTTTTTCATGCCGCGCGTGGCCCTTCAGCAGCGCCTTGAAATCATCCGAGTTGGCCGAATCGACCATGTCCATCACGGGCAGGCCGAGCAGGTCGTCGAAGCTCTGGTAGCCGAAGTTGTCCAGGTAGGCCTGGTTGGCCCGTACGTGCATGCCTTCATGCACGTAGGCGATCGCATCGTTGGAGGAGTCCAGCAGCGCATCGCAGCGGCGCTCGGACTCGCGCAGCGAGGTTTCGAGCCGGCGCACCTGGCGCCGCGTCTGCAGCGCCTCGAACTCGCGCTGCAGCACGATGATCAGCTGCTTGGGCTGACTGCGCGGAGCAACGCCGCGAGCTCCTGCCACGAAGAGGTCGGCCACCTGCTGGCCGTCCACTTTGTCCAGCAGTCCAATCACCGAATAGTCCCGCCCGTTTGCGTCGAGCGCCTGCACCACGTCGCGCAAAAGCAGCCCTTTGACGGACGGATCAAACATCACGATGTCCGGCTCCAGCTCGTCGATCGCCTTTTGCAGCTGTTCAGCGTTGGTCGCACGGGCCGGGCGGACCGCGATACCACTGTTGCGCATCAAACTGATGACTTGTTCGGCCTCTTCGAGCGAGTTCTCGATAAAGACGATCTTGATGACGTAATCTTTTTTCATGAGGCGTCGAACTGTCCGTTGATCACCGCTGACTGTATTTGGGTGTCGTCCGGTGGGTCCGGTCGACGGTATGCATATTTATGGTTGTAGCGGATTCTGCTACCCGCCGCCAGCGAAAAACGTCGCGGGACATGCTAGACAGGCTGCTTGGATGCTTCGCCGCCCACTTCTCGAACCAGCTTGGGAACCAGATACCCCGGAAGCCGCTCGCGCAGGGTGTTCACAAGGTTCAGGGCCCGGGCGTCATCGACCTCGAAATGCGCCGTTCCCTGCACGCGATCCAGCTGGTGCAGGTAGTAAGGCAGTACGCCGGCAGCAAACAGACGCTCGGAAAGCTCGGTGAGCACGTCGGCGTCGTCGTTGATCCCGCGCAGAAGCACCGACTGATTGAGCAGCGTGACGCCGGCGCCGCGCAGCCTGCGGCACGCCTCGTCCACGCTGGCATCCAGCTCGTTGGCATGGTTGGCGTGCAGCACCATCACTTTCTGCAGCGGCAGCGAACCCAGCCATGCCAGCAAGGGTGTATCGACCCGCTCGGGCAGCACCACCGGCAATCGTGTGTGGATACGCAGCCGCGCAACGTGTGGAATGTCGGCCAGTCCGCGGCTCAACTCCTCCAGCTTGGCGGTTGCCAGCGCCAGCGGGTCACCGCCGGAAAGAATCAGTTCGGTGATGGAGCTGTCGCCCCGCAGGTGTGCAAGCGCCTGGCGCCAATGGCCGGCGGCGGCCATTTCATCGCCGTAAGGGAAGTGCCGTCGAAAGCAGTAGCGGCAGTTGATGGCGCAGCTGCCGCTGGCGATCAACAGCGCGCGGCCGTGGTACTTGTGCAGCACGCCGTGCGCCGTGCGCGCCTGCAGGTCACCGACGGCGTCGATCACGAAACCGGGAATCTGGTCGAGTTCGGCCAGCTGCGGCAGAACCTGCAGCAGCAGTGGATCGTGCGGATCGCCGTGGCGCATGCGTGCGGCGAAACCGCGCGGCACTCGCGTGGCAAACCCGGCATCGTCCGCCGGCAGCCGCGAGGCCAGTTCGCCGAGGCCGAGCAGCGCCAGCAGCTCCCCGGGATCGGTGACCGCATTGCGCCAGTGATGGCGCCAGTCGCCATCGTCTGAGCTATTTGCTGAGGTTAGGCGGGCGGCGGTGCTTGCGGGTATCATGTGCGGCCTCGGGACGGGCATGTTGCCCGACTGACCCGTTATTTTAGCCGCTGACCGCAGCGGTTTTACGTTGCAACCC
>CBAAAD010000404.1:0-3354 GCA_964658785.1 uncultured Methylobacterium sp. | reverse complement strand
GCGCGCCGAGCGCGAGGCGCTTGAATGGGCCGCGGCTGAAGTTGACGACGACCTTTCCAAAGGCGGCGATGACTGATGGACGCGGGCTGTCGACAGCGTGACCGTCGCACTTTTTATTTCGGTGCCAACGGTCGCGCGCGCGCAGCCATCCGTCCATATGTAATGTGCTGCATTCGTTTCGCCGAGGTAGGCGCCTGATCTGGCGCCGACGCTCATGACGGCGGCCACGCTTCCCGGTTCGGTCGACATGTCGTTGCTGCCACCGTATGTGCTGGCATTGAAAGAGCGCGTCGCCTATCTGTCCGACGCGCAGATCAACAAGGTCATTCGCGCGTTCCAGGTGGGTGCGCATGCGCATGCCGGGCAGGAGCGCAAAAGCGGCGAACCGTACATCACCCACCCAGTCGCGGTGGCCGGCATTCTGGCCGAACTCGGACTGGACGCGGAAACGATCGTCGCGGCCATCCTGCACGATACGCTGGAGGACACTGCACTCAGCCGTGAGGCATTGTCAGGCGAGTTCGGCGAGGTCGTGGCCGAACTGGTCGACGGCGTGACCAAGCTGGACAAGATGCAGTTCGGCTCGCGCCAGGAAGCCGACGCCGAAAGTTTTCGCAAGATGCTGCTGGCGATGGCGCGCGATCTGCGCGTGATCCTGATCAAGCTGGCCGATCGCCTGCACAACATGCGCACATTGGGCGCCAAGGACCCGGCCTCGCGTCGTCGCATCGCCCGCGAAACGCTGGAAATCTACGCGCCCATCGCCCAGCGCCTGGGCATGAACAAGTTCAAGGCCGAGCTGCAGGACCTGGGTTTTCGCGCGCTGTATCCGGATCGTTACCGCGTCATCAGCGAGCGCATTCGCGCCGCTATCGGCAATCGTCGCGAGGCGATGGGCAAGATCGAAACGGCGCTGATCAGCCGACTCAGCATGGAGCATATGCAGAGCACCGTGGTGGGCCGGATCAAGTCGCCGTGGAGCATCTATTCCAAGATGCACGAGGAGCACAAAAGCTTCGCGCAGCTGATGGACGTCTACGGTTTTCGCGTTATCGTCGACAGCGCCATGAGCTGCTACACGGCACTGGGTGCAGCGCACGCCTTGTACAAGCCGGTGGATCGACGCTTCAAGGATTTCATCGCCATTCCAAAGGCCAACGGCTACCAGTCGTTGCACACCGTGCTGCTCGGGCCGTTCGGTGCGCCGATTGAGGTACAGATTCGCACCGCCGAAATGGACTCGGTGGCTGAACGCGGCGTGGCGGCGCACTGGGCATACAAAACCGACAGCGGCCCGGCCAACAGCGCGCAGGCGAGGGCGCGCGAATGGCTTTCGTCACTGGCCGACAGTTCGGCAAATACGTCTTCATCGGCGGAATTCATCGAAGCGGTGAAGATCGATCTGTTTCCGGACGAGGTTTACCTGTTCACTCCGCGCGGCGACATTCTCTCGCTGCCGCGCAACGCAACCGCGCTGGATTTTGCCTACGCCGTACATACCGATGTCGGCGATCACGCGGTGGCTGCGCGTGTGGACAAAAAGCTGCTGCCGCTGCGCACGCGCCTGGCCTCAGGACAGCTGGTGGAAATCATCACGGCGCCGTCGGCCATGCCCAATCCGGCGTGGCTGGAATCAGTGGTTACCGGCAAGGCACGCACGGCCATTCGGCAGTATTTGAAGAATCTGCAGCATGAGGACGCCGTGGACTTCGGGCATCGCATGCTGGACCGCGCGCTCGATGCGCAGGGCAGCAGCCTGGACGGCGTGCCGACAGCCGTGCTGGAGAGGTTTCTCGAAGCCTCGAAATTCAGCCGTCTGGAAGAGTTGCTGTCCGATATCGCCCTGGGCAACCGCATGCCTGATGTGGTCGCCACGCAGCTGCTGGCATCGCGTGGCAAACGTGCCGACGGCGCGCCACACGCTTCGCAAAACGCGCACGAAAAAATCCGCATCACCGGCGCTGAACGCGGTGTGCTGACTTTTGCCAACTGCTGTCACCCGCTGCCTGGGGATGACATCGTGGGTTATCTGTCGTCGGGCAAGGGCATCGTGGTGCATCGCGACGAATGCCCGAACGTGATCGAGCTGCGCAAATCGCCGGAGCGCTACGTGCCGATCGAATGGGATCGCGGTGTGCAGGGCGATTTCCGTGCGCAGCTGCGTATCGAAGTCATCAACCGTCCCGGCGTGCTGGCCACGGTGGCGGCCGCCATTGCGGCCGCGGATTCGAACATCGACAACGTCGAATACGTCGAACGCGATGCCGCCGCGGCGACGCTGCTGTTTTCGATGGAAGTGAAGAGCCGCAAGCATCTGGCCGAGGTGATCCGTCGCGTGCGGCGTACCGGCGTGATCAGCGGGGCGCATCGCTATCCGCTGTAGGACGGTTAGCGAGCTTTGATGGCGCGATCGCCTGAAGCGGCTCGCCAAATGTGCGTGACAGCTATGCTTTTCGTTCCCCGCCAGGCCACCTAGGGTGGTTCCCCGTCCCCCCGTCCCCCATCCTCAAGGAAAATCATGTCCCGCACCATCATTTCCACCGAACTGGCGCCCGCCGCTATCGGCCCGTATTCGCAGGCCGTGCGCGCCGGCAATACCGTGTATTTCTCCGGCCAGATTCCGCTTGATCCGGCCACTGGTGCGCTTGTCGAAGGCGACATTGCGACGCAGACGCGTCGCGTGTTCGACAACCTCACGGCGGTGGCGAATGCGGCGGGTGGTTCGCTGGCGCAGATCGTACGCGTCGGTATCTACGTTACTGACCTGGCCCATTTCGCTGCGGTCAATGCCGTGATGGCCGAGTACTTCCAGGCGCCGTATCCCGCGCGATCCACCATCGAGGTCTCCGGTTTGCCGAAGGCTGCGCAGGTCGAGGTGGATGCGGTAATGGTGCTGGACTGATTCTCCTGCGCGGTGCACGCCCACACAGCCTGTCGGCATTGTTGCTGGGCTCAGGCTTACGACAAACGGTGCTGCTCGGTTAGGCTTGGACTCCATGAGCGCGCGCAATCCTCGACCTTCTTCAACGGTGCATGCTGATCCAGGTCTTGCGCCGGTAAGCGTGCTGAGCGGTGTCGGTCCCGCGCTGGTGGCAACATTGGCAAAGCTGGGTTTGGAACGGCTGCAGGACCTCTGGTTTCACCTTCCGTTGCGCTATGAGGACAAGACCCGCGTGACCGCGCTCGCGGACCTGCGCGTCGGCGAGCGCGCGCAGGTCGAAGGCGTGATCGAGGCCGTGGAGCGGGGCTTTCGCTTTCGCCCGCAGCTCAAAGTTGCCATCGGCGACGTCAGCGGTCACGCCCTGGTGCTGCGCTTTTTTCATTTCAACCGTTCGCAGGCCGAGCAGCTGAAGG
>CBAAAD010000403.1:0-3355 GCA_964658785.1 uncultured Methylobacterium sp. | reverse complement strand
CTGGCTTTCCCCTACGGCTACTCACTCAATGGTGAATACATCCAGCTGCCTGCCTATGATTTGAGCAACGCCCGGATCGTTATCGAATCCAGCGATGGCTGGGACGCCTCGCTCTTCGTGAATAACGTTTTCAACAAGCACGCCCAACTGGAAAGCCTGTTTCAGGAGGATTTACCGAGCGCCGCGTTCAACCGCATCGTGACGAATCAACCGCGCACGGTCGGCGTCGATTTGGCTTATCGCTTCTGAATGACGCGAGGAAAAGCGCCTGATAATCCAGAGTCACGCGAATGTATCGCCTGCGCAGCCTGTTGAGGGAGGGCAGTTGGCATTGATCGTCATCACGATCATGCCGACGACCAAAGGAAGCTCAGAGCATGCCTTCGATTGGCAGAAATTTCAGCAGGACAACTTCCATGCGTCGTTTCAGCGTGACGTCGGGATCGTGGTGGAATACTTCGACCGTGTCGCCATCCATCGCGCTCCACTGCAAGTTCCCGCTGTGGGCCTGGTCGTGACCGATCAGGCTCACCGCGTAGGCGTTTTTCGGCTGTGTTGCCTTGTCGAAGAACTGCGTGACGGCCGCGGCCAGCGCCGGGCAGCGCACGATAATGCCCATTTCCGTGTTGATGTTCTTTGAGCGCTGATCAAGATTCATCGAGCCAACAAATACCTGCTGCCGGTCCACCACGATGGCTTTGGCATGCAGGCTCACGCCCGACGAACGTCCGCGCGCCGTAGACTCCTGTTTGGCATGGGGCGCCGGTCGCAGTTCGAAAATCTGCACGCCGCTGGCCAGCAGCGCGCGACGATAGCGCGCGTATCCGACGTCCACCGCCGGCTCGTCAGTGGATGCGAGCGAGTTGGTCAGCACCTTCACCGTAATATTTCGTCGGGCGAGATCGGTAATGTACTGCGTGCCCTGTTCGCCCGGCACGAAGTACGGCGAGATAAGCAGCACGCTTTTCTGCGCCTGCCCGACCATAGCCTTGATCTGTGGCCCGATGCGCAATGCGGCGCTGCTGCTTTCTTCGGTCACCTTTTGTGGGTCGTCCGCGACCAGCTCGGCAGTGCCCCACATCCATGCGCCGGGCCGATCGGCAGAGGGACCGTTCGGGAGCTTGTCCAGCGCGGCCTGGGCGTAGTCCGATTGCGCGAACGTGCGCGCGTCCTGCTTCAGGTCCACGCGTAATTTCGCCAGGTCGTAGTGCGTGGCGCGCTTGCCCTTGAAGGCGGTCACCGGATAGGCCGCGTCGCAATTCCAGTAAGCGTCGAAGGCGTCCGACGCTTCACGAACGACGGGGCCAATGGCAATCAAATCGAGGTCGCGGAAGTGCAGATCTTTGCTGACGTCGAAATAGCCGTCGCCGATATTGCGCCCGCCCACCACGGCCACATTGTTGTCGACGATGAACGATTTGTTGTGCATGCGCCGGTTGAGCCGGCGCGCATCCATCACGAACTGCAATGCTTTGGATGCGGTCGACGGGTCACGCGTCTTGAATGGATTGAACAGTCGGACTTTGATGTTCGGATGCGCGTTGAGCGCATTCAGCACATCGATCTCATCGCGCAAATTGATGTCGTCGATCAACAGGCGTACGCGCACGCCACGATCCGCTGCCGCCACAAGGTGCTGCATCACCAGTCGACCCGTCGCGTCATTGTTGAAGATGTAGTACTGCAGGTCGATCGATCGTTGCGCGTGGTCGGCCAGCGCAATGCGACTGAGCAGGGCGTTTTCGCTCTGGGTGAGCAGTCTAAAGCCGGATTCGGTGGGGTGGTTGTCGGCCTGTGCCGCTATGTTTTTGGCTCTCGGCGTGACAACCGCGGGAGGCAACGCGGTGGAAGGTGTTTTGACATAGTCGCTGCGCACAGACGAGCACGCGGCCAGCGTTACCAGAGCAGCGGCGAGCGTGGCGATAAGACCTGAATGTCTTGGCGCGAGTGTCACTGTCGGAACCTGCCTGTGGGTAAGGAAATTGCATCCATTCGTTATGTTCGCTGGGCCAATGGCGGCATTTCTAGCAGTTGTTCATCTCCCCGCAGATGAACGCGCGGCATGCACCGGAAAAGCGTTCAGCGAGGCGCTCGCGCCAGGGCCGCGCCCCGGATCGAGCAATCATGCGTTTGGTTGGCCCCTGCGCCGACCGACCCTGTGCGGAGATCGTAACGGCTTACCCCGACACCCTCCCGCGCCGGCGCAGCCCGATGATAGGCGCCGCCTCGCCGTTCGCCAAGCGGGTGCCTGTCAGTCATCGGTCCGGCTTGCGCCCCTCGTCACGCCGTCCACCGAAAGGCTGTCGCCTGGTCGTATAGCCGATCCGTGGACGCACGCTGCCTGCGGCTGACGCTTTACAGTGACTCGGTCAACGCGTGGCCATTGTCCACGGTAAACCGGATTCGGCCGCGGTCGAGCAGCACGCGCAGCTGGCGATATTTGCCGAGGTAACGCAGTCCGACCGCCGCAGCGGCCAGCCCCGCCGCGGCGCCGACCACCAGCGCCCAGCGCGGGCCAAAGGTATCCGCCACCCAGCCAACGATAGGTGCACCGATCGGCGTGCCGCCCAGGGCAATGGCCATCACAATCGCCATCACCCGACCGCGCATGGCCGGCGCGGTGGACAATTGCACCGTGCTGATCACGGTGGTCGTAAAGGTCTGCGCGGCGATGCCGATGATCACCAGGGCCGCGCCGAACGACCAGTAGTTGGGCATCACGGCCGCCAGCGCGAGACCAAAGCCGAATACAGCGGAAGCGACGAAGACCAGGGCGACGTGCGCCTTGGCGCGCTGGGCAGCGAGCAGGGCGCCGACGACCGAGCCGATCGCCATGATCGACGTCAGCAATCCGTATTCGCTGGCGCCGGCGTGAAACGCAGTCACCGACATGGTGGAAATATAGATCGGAAAGTTCAGCCCGAAGGTGCCGACGAACAGCAGCATGCACAGCACGGATTTCAGATCGGGCCGCTGCCACACGTAGCGGAAGCCTTCGATCAGGCTGCCGCGCTTGCGCACGGCGCGTTCGCCGCGATGCAGCCTGTCCACCCGAATCAGGCACAGCGAGAGGATCACGGCGGCGTACGAGAAGGCGTTGATCAAAAACACCCAGCCCGTGCCCACGCCGGCAATCAGCAAGCCGGCGACCGCCGGCCCGATCATGCGCGCCGCGTTGAACGAGGTGGAGTTCAAGCCCACGGCGTTGGACAGATCCGCCTCGCCCACCATTTCGGACACAAAGGTCTGTCGCGCCGGCGCATCGAAAGCCGCGGCACAGCCGAGCAGAAAGGCGAATACATATACGTGCCACAGCTGCACCAGCCCCGTGACGGTGAGCAGACCCAGACAAAGC
>CBAAAD010000402.1:0-3360 GCA_964658785.1 uncultured Methylobacterium sp. | reverse complement strand
GAGTTTGCTGCGTTGTGCATGTTGTCTCCAGGGGTTGACGGGGCATTGTCCTCCTTGCACAAAAAAACCGCAGCCCGAAGGCTGCGGTTTTTTTTTATGCGCCAAAGGGTGCGGTTCGCGCGATTACCAGATCTTTACCTGGGTCTGGGGCGAACGCACCATCGCATCGCCGGCCTTGCATTGGAAGGCCTGCGCAAACTCCGGCATGTTCGACGGTGCGCCGATTGCGCGGAACTGCGCCGGCGCATGCGGATCGGTATTGAGCAGGGTGATCTGCGCCTCGGGTCGAATATTGCCGCGCCATACCCGAGCCCAGTTGAGGAAGAAACGCTGGTCCTCGGTATAGCCGTCTATCTTGCGCTTGGCTTCGGCAGGGTTCTTCGACAGCGCCATCTGCAGGGCGGTATAGGCCGCGTTCAAGCCGCCCAGATCGCCGATGTTCTCGCCCATGGTCAGATGGCCGTTGACGTGCTTGCCCGGCAGCGGCTCGTAGGCGTCGAACTGCGCGGCGAGTTTGTCGGTACGCGACTCGAACGCCTTGCGGTCGGCGTCGGTCCACCAGTTGACGTTGTTGCCCTTGGCGTCGAACTTGCTGCCCTGATCGTCGTAGCCGTGGCCCATCTCGTGGCCGATCACCGCGCCGATGCCGCCGTAGTTGATCGCGTCATCCGCCTTGGCGTCGAAGAACGGCGGCTGCAGGATCGCCGCAGGAAACACGATCTCGTTCTGCTGCGCGTTGTAGTAGGCGTTCACCGTTTGCGGCGTCATGCCCCACTCGCTGCGGTCGACCGGCTTGCCGATCTTGGCGATGCGGTAGTCGTAGTTGAACTTCTCGGCGGCCTGCATGTTGGCGTAGTAGTTGTCCGGCACCAGGGTGAGGCCGGACCAGTCGCGCCATTTGTCGGGATAGCCGATCTTCGGCACAAAGGTGGCCCATTTCTCCAGCGCCTTCTGCTTGGTCGCGTCGCTCATCCAGGCCAGATGCTCGATGCGCGTCTTGTATGCCGCACGCAGATTAGCAACGAGCTCCTCGGCGCGCTGCTTGGCTACCGGCGAAAAATTGTCGGCCACATAGAGTTGGCCCAGCGCCATGCCCATGCCGTCGTTGGTGGCTGCCAGCACGCGCTTCCAGCGCGGCTCCATTTCCTTCTGGCCGTTGAGCGTCTGGTTCTCGAACGCGAAATCCTCCTGCTGGAACGGCGTGGATAGGTAAGGCGCCGCGTTGGAGATCAGGTGATAGCGAAAGTACGCCTGCCACTGCGCGGCCGGCACGTCGCCGAACATTTTCTGCACTTCGGTGAAGAACGCCGGCTGCGAGAACGAGAAGCCCTGGCTCACATCGGCATTCTGCGACTTGAAGAATGCCGCCCAGTCAAAGCTGGGCGTGAGCTTGTCGGCATCGGCGATGCTGACGTAGTGATAGCGGTTTTCCGGCTTGCGCATCTGCACCGGCGGCAGCGAGGCGGCGGCGAGGCGCGTCTCGAACGCCAGCACATTTTTTGCCTGCTGCTGGGCATCCGCAGCGCTGGCGCCGGTGAGCGTGAGCAGCTTGGCGATGTGCGCCACGTAGGCAGTGCGGATCTTCTCGAACTCCGGCTTGCTGTAGTAATCGACCGTGGGCAGGCCAAGGCCGCCCTGGCCGACGTAGGCGATCTCCTGGCTGGAATCCTTGAAATCGCCGCTGCCGCCGAAGCGGAACAGCACGGGCTCACCGCTGGCGTAGCTGTTGCGGATATAGCCGGCGATATCGCCCGCGTTCTTCAGCGCGTCGATCTGCGCCAGCTGGGGTTTAATCGGGTCGAAACCTGCAGCATTGACCTTGGCTTCGTCCATGCCGGACGCATAGAGGTAGCCGATCTTCTGATTGATCGAGCCAGGCCTTGCCTTCGCCGCATTGGCAGCGGCCGCGTCGACGATCTTGTGCTGCACGTTGAGGCTGTCCTCGCGCAGCGCGTCGAACGAACCCCAGCGCGTGCGATCGGCGGGAATCGGGTGGCTCGCCACCCACTTGGCGTTGACGAAGCCGTTGAAGTCGGCGCAGGGCTTGATGCCGCTGTCGAGCTCTTTCACGTCGAATGCGGTGGGTGCGGCCACCGCGTTGATGGAAAGGGCCATGCCCACGGCAAGGGCCAGCGGTTTCACGAATCGGTACGTCATGGATTTCCCCTCTGCGCCGTGGCGCGTTTCGATCGCCCGAGCCCGGGCGGCAAGCCGTCGACCGTAGTCAACCGGGGCACTGGGCAGACAGTGTCGAAGGTCATGGGTGCGGCTTTTGAGCGGGCGCCAGGCGCCCGACAAGACCTGCGGCGGTGCATGGTGGAACAGCCCTCGCCCGCACTATCATCGACGGATGAATACCTCTGTCGATCTTTCTTTTCGCACCGCTGAAGCGGCCGATATTCCGGCTATCGTCGCGCTGGTCGAGTCCGCCTACCGCGGCGAATCCGGCTTGCGCGGATGGACCACCGAATCGCACCTGCTCGACGGCCGGCGCACCAACAACGAAGACGTCGCTGCCGTCATCAAGCGTCCGCACAGCTGCGTGCTGCTGGCCGAGCGCGACGGTCGGCTGATCGCCAGCTGCCACGTCGAACGCCAGGGCAAGTTCGGTTACTTCGGCATGTTCGCCGTCGATCCCGCGCAGCAGGGCGGCGGTCTGGGCAAGGCCGTGCTGGCCGAAGCCGAGCGTCTTGCGCGCGAACGCTGGCAGTGCCGCGCCATGCGCATGACGGTGATCGAGCAGCGCAACGAACTCATCGCCTGGTACGAGCGCCGCGGCTATCTGCGCACGGCGGAATACGAGCCGTTTCCCTATGGCGACGAACGCTTCGGCATTCCGCGCCGGCCGGACCTGCGTTTCGAAGTGCTGGTAAAAACCTTCCCGAAGGATCCCGCATGAACGACTGGATCAAGGTAGGCACCCGCAGCGACATCCTGCCCGGCGAATTCAAGGTCGTCTGGGACGGCGACACCGCCATCGCCGTCTACAACATCGACGGCACGCTCTACGCCATCGAGGACATCTGCTCGCACGACGGCGGCGAGCTCGCCGGCGGCGATGTGCACGGCTTCGAAGTCGAATGCCCGCGGCACGGCGCTCGCTTCGATCTGCGCAACGGCAACGTCACCAAACCGCCGGCCTACGAGCCGATCGCGAGCTTTCCGGTGAAGGAACAGGATGGGGCTGTGTGGACGAGGGATGATCGTTGACAGAGCTGCTGGAGTATCGCCCGTGTTCATTTTCGTCTGATAAAGAAACGCTACATCATTATTTGAAATGTCTTCATTGAACGGCAGCCCTGCCTGCGCGAGATCGAAGCGGGCATGCCGGTGAAGGAGATGTGCCGCAAGCACGGCTTC
>CBAAAD010000401.1:0-3363 GCA_964658785.1 uncultured Methylobacterium sp. | reverse complement strand
GGCATGCTGCCGAACGCCGGCATCGGCCTGGCGCGGCTGGAGATGATCATCGCCAGCCATATCGGCGTGCATCCCAAGGCGCTGCTCGAATATGCCAAACAGGATGCCGCCACCAAGGCCAAGATCGACGAGCGCATCGCCGGCTATGCCGACCCGGTGAGCTTCTATGTGGATCGTCTGGCCGAAGGCATCTCCACCATCGCCGCGTCGGTTTACCCAAAGACGGTGATCGTGCGCATGTCCGACTTCAAGTCGAACGAATATGCCAACCTCCTGGGCGGCTCGCGCTACGAGCCGCACGAAGAGAACCCGATGATCGGCTTCCGCGGCGCCAGCCGTTACGTTGACCCAAGCTTCGCCGATGCGTTTGGCCTGGAGTGCAAGGCGGTCAAGCACGTGCGCGAAGTCATGGGGCTGGACAACGTCTGGGTGATGATTCCGTTCGTGCGCACGCTGGACGAAGGCAAGAAGGTTATCGAGGTTTTGAGAAAAAACGGACTCGTCCAGGGCGAGCACGGCCTCAAGGTGATCATGATGTGCGAGGTGCCGTCCAACGCGCTGCTGGCCGATGAATTCCTCGACATCTTCGACGGCTTCTCGATCGGGTCCAACGATCTGACCCAGCTGACGCTCGGCCTCGATCGCGACTCCAGCATCGTCGCCAGCCTGTTCGACGAGCGCGATCCGGCGGTGAAGAAGCTGCTCGCCATGGCGATCAAGACGGCGCGTGCCAAGGGCAAGTACATCGGCATCTGCGGCCAGGGTCCATCCGATCATCCGGACCTTGCCGAATGGCTGATGGATCAGGGCATCGAGTCGGTGTCGCTGAATCCTGACACGGTGGTCGACACCTGGCTGCGGCTGGCCAAAAAGAAGGCCGGCTGAGCTCAAATCGGCTGTAACTGAACAGAGTTGTCGCTGCATCGCAGCAAGGAGGCGAGGCATCACTCGCTTCCTTGCTCGCTGGCCCGCAAAGTGAACAAGCTCTTTACTCCTGCGATCCCTTACGCACACACAAATCGAGCAAATTATTAGTGCATCCAAGGTTTTGAGCGTTTGTTTCAAGCCCGTTAGTGCAGTGCAGCTTGCTGCAAGTTCATGCGGGATTTAACGTTCACACACATGTTTGAATCCCGGATTTGAAGCAGATGTGCTTGCGTGTGGCCAATCTCACCTGGATCTTTTTCGCTTGACCGCGGCTCTGCGCAGTGGCTCGGGGGACACGCGCCGGCGCCTGCTGGAAGCGGCAGAAACGCTGTTCATCGAATGTGGCTATGAAGCGATGTCGCTTCGACAGATCACTGCCAAAGCGCACGCCAACCTGGCCGCGGTCAACTACCACTTCGGCAGCAAGGAAGCCCTGATGCAGGAGCTGCTGTCGCAGCGGCTGGATCGGCTGAATCTGGAACGGTTGAACCTGCTGAGCAGTTGCGAGAAGCAGTGGCCGGAAAATATGGACGCGACAGCGGTCTTCGGCATGCTGTTTATCCCGGCATTCCGCATCAGTCACGAAAGCGTCGGCGGCAGGTCGTTCATGCGCCTGCTGGGTCGGGTGTACAGCGATCGCTCACCGTTTGTCCGCAGCTATCTGCAAGAGCATTACCGGCCGATCTTCGGGCGCTTTTTCGAAGCATTTTCGCGCACCCTGCCCGATCTTCCGCGCAACGAGCTCGGCTTGCGCCTGCATTTCGGTCTGAAGGCACTGTCGGGCATCCTCGCGGGCGAAGACATGCAGCGACTTATCGACGACCTGAGCATGGGTCAGACAATCAATGACGGCGAACTGCTGGCCAGACTGATCTCCCTCATCTCGCCCATACTCACCGCCCCATTTGGCAGCCCTGAGCAGATTCAGGTCATCGAACAGGTGCTGCAACTGGACAAGACCACGGCTGAAAGCGGCCGCATCGCAACTTCGGAAGCCACCGGCGAAAGGCATAACGCGCCGGCGCCAGGCGTTCGGGAATGGCTCAAGGAAGGGAGGCTGGCCCTCTAAACAATAAAAATAGTTCAACAACGCTTGTAGCGATGAAGTGCAAAGCACCAAGTCGGCTACGCCCCAATCGTTTCAGTCCCACCACACGACTCATTCGATCTGAAGCCTCACTTCAGACTGTCGTCACAGGAGAACCACCGTGAACCGTCAAACCTTGCAAGGTTTCGCCCGCTTCGGCACCAAGGCCAGTCTCGCCCTCGCCGTCGTTTCCGCGCTGTCGCTGCCGCTCTGCGCGCAGGCCGGCTCGTTCCAGCTGCCGACCACCAACGCTGCCGGCTGGGGCCGCGCCGGCGCCGGTGGCTCGCTGTTCCCGGACGACGTCACCGCCGCCTACAACAACCCGGCGGCGATGGCCTTCTTCGATGCGCCGATGGTGCAGGTCACCGGTACCGGCATTCGCCCCAGCGCCGAATTCCAGGGCCAGTTCAAGGACCAGCAGGGCAACCCGACCACCGGTGGCAATCCCAACGGTTTTGGCAAGTTCATTCCGTTCCCGGATATCGCCTGGGCGCTTCCGGTCAATGATCGCTTGGTGATCGGCGGCAGCGTGACCGTGCCCTACGGCCTGGTCAGCAAATACAACCCCACCTGGGAAGGTCGTTACTTCGGCACCAAGACCAGCGTGCAGTCGATTTCGGCCAGCATATCGGCCGGCTTCAAGGTCAATGACGAGTTCTCCATCGGTGCCGGTATCGAAGGACGCCATACCAAGGCTCAGCTCAACACCGTGCTTGATCCCTACGGTTCTGCTGCCGCCTTGTTTGGCGCCCCGATTCTCGGTGCTCCGCAGAGCGGCGACGTGCAGTTGAACGTCAACGTCAAGAAGAACTTCGCGTTCGGCTACTTCGGCGGCTTCGAGTGGAAACCCACGCAGCAGGACAGCGTGGACATGAACTACCACTCGCGCATCCAGCAGACGCTGAGCGGCGGCTACAAACTGTATGGTCCCAGTGCAAGTCTCGGCCTGCTGACGCTGGCTCCTGTGGTTTTCCCGACAGCCGGACTGCCGACGCTTAATCCTGCAGGCGCCTCGGCGAGCTCCGTCTTCGATACGCCGGCCACCGCCGGCATCGACTGGCTGCACAAGTTCAATGATCAGTTCAGCCTGGCCGCCAGCGTGATGTGGACGGATTGGTCGAACTTCCAGCAGCTCGCTCTGGTGTCGCAGGGACAATCGCTCGTCGCGCTGCCGGAAAAGTACAAGGACACCTTCTCCTACTCCGTCGGCGGCGACTACAAGCTCAACGATCAGTGGACGCTGCGTGCCGGTCTTGGCTACGACGAAACGCCAACCAACATCATCAGCCGCGATCCGCGTATCCCCGACGGCTCGCGTCGCATCGTGGGCCTCGGCGTTGGCTACCAGG
>CBAAAD010000400.1:0-3372 GCA_964658785.1 uncultured Methylobacterium sp. | reverse complement strand
AATGCAACAGCAGCGGCAACAGCAGATGCAGCAGATGCAGCAGCAACGACAGCCACCACCGAGCGCCGCACCAGCGCAGCGCGCCGCGCCAGCCCGGGTTGAACCCAAGCCGAGTGACCGCGCCAGCCGCAGGGACGATCAGCACTGACGCGCGGTTAGCCAAGCACTCACCAAGGGCCCGGCCATTCCGGGCCTTTGCCATTCATTGCCTGGCGTGCTGACAAACCCATGCCGGTGGTAATGCCGTGCATGCATCGGCAAGAACGGCCATCGTCACTACAATAGCGAGCTTGCGTTTGTTTTCGCGGCCGGCGCGCTGAGGTGTTGGCGATGGAGCGGCGGCGATATTTCCCGCCAGCCTCGCCGTCGTCCATCAACGGGCGACATCACTACCGGCCGTGCCTTACCGAGACATGCAGTCATGAGCGATACCGACAACCGCGGCGATGCGCCGACCCCGGACTCCATGCGCCGTATCCGCAGCTTCGTACTGCGCGAAGGCCGCATGACGCCCGCGCAGCAGCACGCGTTCGAAGCGCACTGGTCGCGCTACGGCATCGACTACAGCGCTGTGCCCCACGACTTCGGCGCCAGCTTTGGACGCCAGGCGCCGCTCGTGCTGGAAATCGGTTTCGGCAACGGCGAAGCGCTGGCCTGGGCCAGCGAGCATGATCAGGCGCGCGATTTCATCGGCATCGAAGTGCACGGTCCCGGCGTCGGCCGGCTGATGAACGCGCTCGCCGCGCGCAACGCCAATAATGTGCGGCTATACAAGCACGACGCGGTGGAAGTGCTGGAACACGCGATCGCCCCCGGCACACTGGCCGAGGCGCGCATCTGGTTTCCCGACCCCTGGCACAAGAAGCGGCACAACAAGCGCCGGTTGATCCAGCCGGCCTTTGTCGCCCTGCTCGCCTCGCGCATGGCGCCCAACGGCCTGCTGCACCTGGCCACCGACTGGCAGGCGTATGCCGAGCACATGCTGGAAGTGATGGAATCGGCGCCCGACTGGCGCAACGACATTGCACCGGGCGCCTATGCCGAGAAACCGGACTGGCGCATCGAGACCCATTTCGAGCGGCGCGGCGTGAAGCTCGGCCACGGCGTGTGGGACCTGCTGTACCGCAAGCGCTGATTCGCCAGCAAGCGCCCAGGTGTGACGACGGCAACTGATATCGATGCACAGCAGTCAGGCTGGCCCGCTTATACTTGCGTGATCCAGACAGGGCCGAATCGACGCAGCGTGAAGCATCCACTGCACACTTCCATCGACCGTTGCCAGCCACCCTTGCGGACCGCCGGCCAGTGGGACTGACCCTCACCCCCGACATGATGCTGGTGCTCGGCCTGGTGGGCTTCACCATGCTGATGCTGGTGCTGGAGTGGATTCGCGCCGACATGGTGGCGCTGCTGGTGGTGGTGACCATCGGCCTGACCGGGCTGATTCCGTCCGAGCGTGTGTTCAACGGCTTCGCCGGCAACGCGGTAATCGCCATCATCGCCATCATGATCATGGGCGAAGGGCTGGACCGCGCCGGGGTGCTGAACCTCACCGCCCGCTTCGTGATGAAGATGGCCCGCGGGATGGAATCGCGTCTTGGCGTGGTCATCAATATGGTCGCCAGCCTGTTCAGCGCAATCATCCCCAGCCAGGCGCTGGCGGCGCTGATGATTCCAGTGAGCAGCCGCTTGTCGGCGCGCACCGGCGTGCCGCTGTCGCGGCTGCTGCTGCCGATGGCGTTTTGTATTCTCACCGCCACCAACACCACGCTGATCGCCAACTCGCCCCTGATCGTGCTTAACGATCTGATCGCCAGCGCCAACGCCAACCTGCTGCCGGGCGCGCATACGATCCCCAAATTCGGTCTCTTCAGCGTGACACCGGTGGGGCTGACGCTGGCGGTGGTCGGTGTGCTGTATTTCTATTTCTTCGGCCGCAAGCTGCTGCCCGGCCACGAGGACGAGCGACTCAAGGTGACGCCGGGCCGCACCGAAAGTTATTTTGCGGAAACCTACGGCATCGGCGGCGAAACGGCCGAGCTCACAGTCACCGCCGAAAGCCCGCTGGTCGGCATGAGCATCGGCGAAGTGGAGCAGCTGCACGATTCCCCGATGATCCTGGCGATAAAAAGCGGTAACGATGCGCGCATGGCGCCGCCGGTCGATCACGTGATCTGGGTCGGTTCGGTGCTGGGCGTGCTCGGGCCGCGCGAGCAGCTGACGCAGTTCGCCAACAACCAGCTGTGCCGTCTGTCGACGCGCATGCGTCAGCTCGGCGAGCTGTTCAACCCGACCCGTGCCGGCATTTCCGAAGTGGTGATCCCGCCGAGCTCGCGCTTTATCAAGCAGACCATCGGCGACCTGCGCCTGCGCAAGCGTTTCGGCATTTCGGTGCTGGCGGTGACGCGTGGCGACCAGGTTTTCCGCGAAGACGTCCGCGCCGTTACTCTGCGTGCGGGCGACACCCTGGTGCTGCACAGCAACTGGCGCGATCTGTCGCTGGCCTCCGAAGACAAGGACCTGGTGGTCGTCACCGACATTCCGAAAGAAGAGCAGCGTCCCGGCAAGATCTGGCAGGCGGTCGGCTTTTTCGTGCTGGCCAAATGCCTGGCGCTGTTCACCCAGCTCGATCTGTCCGTGGCCATGATGACCGGCGCCATCGGCATGCTGCTGACCGGCGTGCTGAACATGGACGAGGCCTACAAGGGCATCAACTGGAAGACGATTTTCGTCACCGCCTGCCTGATTCCGCTGGGCTGGTCGATGGATTCCACCGGCACCGCCGCGTGGGTGGCGCAGGAGGTGCTGCAGCATCTCGGCGGCCACTCGCACTGGCTGCTGCAGCTGGCGCTGGCCATCCTCACCCTGCTGTTTTCGCAGGTCATGTCCAACGTCGGCGCCACGGTAATGATGGTGCCGGTGGCGATCAGCGTGGCCGTGGCCACCGGCGGCAATCCGTCGGCGTACGCGCTGATCGTGGCGGTCTCGTCATCGAATACCTTTCTGCTCAGCTCCGGTCACCCGGCCCTGATGATGGTCACTGGCCCGGGCGGTTATCGCAGCAAGGACTTTCTGCGCGTCGGCCTGCCCCTGACGTTTATCGTACTGGTGGTGACCGTGCTCGTGATCAACCTGATGTTTCATTGATCGCACGGCACTTGCGCCGCTGTTGCTCAGGCCAGAAAAATTTTGCCCTCGTGCACGCGCACCGCGACAGAGCGCAGCGATTCGCCCTTGCACGGCCCACCAATGCAAAGACCGTTCGTCTGATCGAAACTGGCGCCGTGCACGGCGCAGATCAGCGTGCCCTTGCTGAGAAGAAACTGGCCCGGCGCGTAATCGAGCTGACGCCCGGCGTGCGGACAGACATTG